>DASPNK010000476.1:0-5331 GCA_035626575.1 Planctomycetota bacterium
GCGACGACGAAGCTCGGCGGGACGCGTCGCCGGCCGCTCAAGCCGGGCTGGACGCTGATTCGACGCCTTAAGCGCCGCCGCCGGCGGCTCGTCGACGGCGGTTGTCGTCAAAGATTCACGGGCTCTCCGCGGTCCTTGCAACCGCCGTCGCCGACGCGCGTCGACGGAATTCGCCCTCAAGCGCCGCGCCTCGAGCGCGGCGCGTCAGCGAGCGACGGCGCCGCGCAGCGGCGCACCGCGGGGGGCCCTTGACCGCCGAATCGGCGTCGACCGCCGAAAGTCAAGCGCCGCGCGTTACGCGCGGCGCGTCATGAAGCCGCCGCGCCGCGAGCGGCGCGGAATCTAATAATTATCGATCGAGATTCCGCTCCTCCTCCGTGAGATCGATGATCTTCACGTGGAGGATGACCATGAGGTCGCGGATCTCGTCCGAGCGGCCCTTGCGGGAGAAGAGCAGGCCGATGATCGGGATCTGACCGAGGATCGGCGTCTCCGAGCGGACGTCGACGGTGGACACGTGCTTCAGGCCGCCGATGACGACCCAGCCGTTGTCCGGCACCGTCACCGACGTCTGCGCGGTGCGCGTCGTGACTTCGGGAAGCTCGATGATGACCGGCACCGTGAGGCCCGACAGATTGGTCTCGAAGGTGCGGATCGGACGGATCAGCGTCGCGACGGTCGGCTGGAGGTCCAGCTTGACGTACTTGCGGTCGTACGAGACCGTCGGCCGCACGTCGAGCGTCAGGCCGTCCTGCACCACGTCGACCAGCGGGTCGGCGATGAACGCCGTCTGCGCCACTTCGACGTCGTAGTCCTTGACGTACGACACCTGGTTGACGATCGACAGGTTCGCGCGCTGACGGTTGTAGATCGTGAGGCGCGGCGCGTTGACCAGCGTCTGGTCGAGGTTCTTCTCGACGGCGCGCAGCAGCGCGTTGATCTTCACGTCGCTGTTCAGGATCGCGAAGTTGAACGTCGCGCCGCCCGTCGAGTCGAGGATGCTGCCGAGACCGGTGTCGAAGATGTTCTCGGTGCGACCGCGGATGTCGTGGTTCGCGTCGTTGTTGTAGAAGAGACCGTTCGACGGGTGGAGGCTGCCCGCGGCAGGCAGGCCGGGGCCGCCGTTGTCGAAGCCGGCCGAGGCGTTGTTCGGCGCGCCGTTGGTCACGTCGTCGAGCGACGCGATGGCGCCGGGGTTCTGGCCGCCTGAGCCGCGGAAGTCGATGCCGAAGTCAGAGAGGAAGGCTTTCGTCACCGAGATGAACCGCGCCTCGACGTGGACCGTGAGCTTGTTGAACTTGCGCAGGTCCTCGAGGAAGCGGTCGACCTCCTGGTGGATGGTCGGCGTCGTCACGACGATGAGCTGGCCCGCCGACGGGTTGATCGAGTGGCCTTCGAGCTCCCACGTGCCGGCGCCGCAGTTGTCGCGGATGAGGTCGACGAGTCGGCCGATGTCGGTGTCGACGATGCGGTCGCCGTCTTCGCCCCAGATCGCCTTCACCGCCTGCTCGCCTGCACCGCCCGGGCGCAGGTTGAGGTTCGGCGCCTTGAAGTCGGGCAGCGAGACCGTGAGGTCGCGCACCTCGTAGACGCGCGGGAGCGGACGCCCGAGCGCCTTCTCGGCGGTGGTGATGAAGAGGACGTCGTCGCGGAGCTCGTAGCCGAGCTTGAGGTTGCTCAGCAGGACGCGAAGCGCACCGCCCAGGTTGTGGTCGCGGAGCGTGATGTTGACCGGCTCCTCGCCCTTCTCGGTTTCGACCTCGCGGTCGACCACGATGTTAATGCCGGTGCGGTTACGCAGCGAGACGACCGCGTCCTTGAAGGACACCGGCGACTCGCCGAAATCGAGCGTGATCACGTCGTTCGCCAGCTTGGCGCGGATGCTCGCAAGGGTCGGCGTGTCTTCGATCGCCGCGTCGACGGCGTCGCCGCGCTGCGCGCGACGATTGATGCGCGCCTGGTGGTCCGGGTCGGCCCACTGCAGAACGTCGGTGTGCGGGATCTGCGCCTCGCGGATGTCGAGCATCCACTTCTGGAACTGCGCGGTCCGGTCCTTGAGGAACTGCGCGCGCCACGCCTGGTGCCGGGCGCCCTTCGACGCCTCGACGATCTCCCGCGCCTTGCGGTTGTTCGGCTGGATGCGCAGCACCTTGCCGGCCTGGTGCTCGGCGTTGTCGAAGTCGCCGCGATTGAAGCTCTCCATCGAGGCGATGAGGAACTGGCGGATCTGCGCCTCCTCGCGACGGCGCTCGCGCTCTTCCTGGGCGAGCATCGTCTCGTAGGCCGTCTGATATTCCTCGGCCTCGCTCGCGCGGCGGCTCGCTTCGAGCTTGCGCGTCACCAGCCGGTGGAGCTGATCGACGTCGTTCCGCAGCGTGCCGAAGTCGGTGTCGTACGGATCGAAGCGCATGACGAGCTGCGCATCCTCGAGCTTGATGCGCGCCGCGTCGTAGTTCCCCGCCGCCTCTTCGTGCGTGGCGGAGACGTAGTTCTGCTGGACCTGCACCACCTGCTGCTGACGCGCGAGCTCGCGGCGGTTGCGAATCATCGCCGCGGTGTCTTCCATCGACTCGACCGGGCGGCCCTTCAGGCCCATCACCTGCCGGAAGAGTTCGACCGCCTGCGGGTCGTTGCGGCGCAGCGAGAGCGCCTGCAGCACCGACGTCTCGGCCGCGTCGTAATCCTGACGCGCGAGCGCGGCGCGCGCCGCATCGAGGTACGCGCGCACGAGGACGTCGGCGCGCTCCTCCTGCAGACGACGTTCCTCCTGGATGCGACCCATCTCCTGGACGCCGGCGTCGCCGCCGGCCGCGGGCGCCGTCACGGGCGTCGTCGGCGCCTGCGACTCGGTCCCCGTCGCGGGCGCTTCCCCGTCGCGCGAGGAGCAGGCGCCGAGCAGCGCCAGCGCGGCGCAGCCGAAGAGCACGGGGAGCGAGCGGCCCGTGCGGCGGATGATTGCAGCTTCCATCACGTGTCTGCTTCTCCAACGGGGCTTGCGCCCGCAGCGAACGCGTCGATCAGAGACGGGACGTCGACCGGTCGATGCCGGCGTTCACGAGCTGGGGCACGTGCGACAGCGCGAGGCGGGGGCCGCGACGCAGTCCCTTCTGATTCCATCCAAGAGGCGGGCGGATTCTAAGGACCGACCTTGCGGGCGTCAACGACCAGAACGGCCGGCGTCCCGCAGCGCGAGGATCCGGGCGTAATCGAGGGCGATCTTTCTGTCGTCGGGGTCGCGTTCGCGGGCGACGGCCAGGTCCGCCGCCGCGCCGGCGAGGTCCCCGAGGTCGGCCTTGGCCAGACCCCGCAGGGCGAAAGTCACGGCGGTGCCCCCCCGCGCCGCGATCTCCGCCGACGCCTTCCGCACGGTCTCGTCGGCGACCCCGCGTTCGGCGGCGAGGGCGTAGCGGTCGCGGAGGCAAAGAAGCTCGAGATCCGCGCCGCGCGGGTCGCGCCAACGCTCGGACAGGGTGCGGAACATCGCCGCGGCGTCGTCCAGTTCCTTGAGACGCACCGGCGACGGCAGCCGCGGATCCCCCGCGGCCTCCCGCACGGCGCGACCGGTCCACAGCAGAAGGGCGGGGTTTTCGTCCCGTTCGGCGGCGTGCGCCTTGAGAAGGAGCGCCGCCCGGGCGGCTTCGCCGCGGCGGAGCGCCGACCGCGCGGCGTCGAGGTCGCGTAGCGTCTCGACGCGGTCCGCCGGATGGGGCAGCGTGCGATTTCGATCTTCCGCGGGCTCGACGTCGCCCGACGGGGAACGCGCCCCGTGATAGACGCCGCCGATTTCCGTCGACGCGGCGGCGGCGTCCGCGACTTCGGCGCCGGCGGCGGCGAGCGCCTCGAAAAGGAGGGCGCGGAGACGCGCGGCTTCGACCTCCGCCTCCGCCGCCGGCGCGGCGGCCTCGCCGCCCGGCTCCCGCCATCGCGTCACGGCCTCCCTGCCGCCGCCCTCCGTCAGCTTCCACGTCTCGTCGCGGTGCGCGCGCAGCCGGGCGTACTGGTGCTGGTAGTAGGCGTAGAGGGTCTCGGCGCGGTCCCGGAACGGACGCGTCGGCGGCCGCAGCAGGCTTTCGCCGTCCCGCGGCGGCGCGGCGACGCCGACGGCGTCGAGGATCGTGGCGCGGAGGTCGACGAGGCGCGCGGGCCGCACGTGCGGGCGCGGGGCGTTCTTTCCCTTCGGGGGACGGACAATCAGCGGCACGCGAAGCACGGTGTCGTGGAGGAAATAGCCGTGGGTCGCCTCGCCGTGATCGCCGAGACCCTCGCCGTGATCGCCCGTCACGACGATCCACGCGTCGTCGCCGCCCCGCGGCAGGGCCGCGAGCAGGCGCGCGATCGCGCGATCGACCGCGACGATTTCGGCGAGGTAGTCGCCGGCGGTCCCGTCGGGAAGCGTCGCCGGCGAGTCGGCGCGCCGCTCGTAGGGGAAGTGCGGGTCGAAAAAGTGAGCGAACAGGAAACGCCGCGGCGCGGCGTCGTGGGCATGCAGCCACTGCGCGGCGCGCTCGACGGTCGCGTCGGCGTCGCGCTCGCGGAAGAACAGCCCGGCGCCCCGCGCGGCGGAGCGCCCGACTTCGTCGTACACGTCGAAGCCCTGGTCGAGGCCGAAGCGGCGGTCGAGCGGTTGCGCCGAGACGAACGCCGCGGCGAGGAAGCCGGCGTCGCGCAGTTCTTCGGCGAGCAGCGCATAAGACCGCCGCGCGCGCGGGGGCACGCGGAAGGAGTCGTTCTCGCGCACGCCGTGACGGTCCGGATACAGCCCGGACATCATCGTCACGTGCGCGGGCAAGGTGAGCGGAGCGGGCGTCAGCGCGTCGGGGAACCAGGCGCCGTCCGCGGCGAGGCGGTCGAGCGTGGGCGTCGGCGACGACCCGTCGGCAAGCCGCGCGCCGCCGGGGCCGACGCGGTCGGCGCGGCAGGTGTCGATCGAGATGAGAACGACGTCGGCCGGCGCCGGGGCGCGCCGCAGCGTCCACCACGCGCCGCCGCCGAGAACGGCGAGGCCGAATGCGACGCCGACGAGCGGCGCGACGCGGCGGCGACGCACGGGCGGTTCAGAAGGCGGGTTCATCGAGGCGGGCGCAGGAGAAACGGGGCGTCGCGCTCAATCCGGGACGCTCCGGAAACGACGCCGCGGAAGATCCGGCGATCCGGAGCTTCCGCGGAGGGGACGCGCCGCCGAAACGGCGGCGCGGACGTCGACGGTCAAGGGCCGGTCTTAGCCTTGCCGCGGTTGCTCACCTTGCCTTCGTGAAGGTCCTTCACGAGGCTCTTCGGGATGCCGCTGTAGGAGATGTCGTTGAACTTCGTCTCGATCATCATGTTCAGGAT
>DASPNK010000477.1:0-6414 GCA_035626575.1 Planctomycetota bacterium
GACGGCGGCGCGGGCTACGGCCACGCGGGCACGCTCTCGTGGGCCGTCACCTGGACGACGTCCTACTCGACGACGTCGACGGTGAACGCGCCGGCCAATCCGGCGGCCTTCTACCAGTCGCAGACTTCGGGCATGCTCGCCGAAATCACCGACAGCGTGTTCTTCCGCAACAACTTCGGCACGGCCTACACCGAGGCGACGGCGCGCGGCGTGTTCAACGCCTCGAACAACAACGTCACGATCGCCGGCTCGGCCGACGTCGACGCGCCGGTACAGACGCTGACCCGCGGCGCCCCTGTGGTGAAGGGCGGCAAGGTGATGGTCCCGGTGACGTTCCTCGATCCGCGCCCGAAGAACGCCGCGCTCTCCAGCGTCGCGTGGGCGCCGGTCGACGGGTTCTTCCAGCAGGCGCGCTACCGCGGCGCGTTCGCGCCCGGCAACGACTGGCTGAACGGCTGGACGGCCTCGCAGGCGTTCGGTCTCACGCCGGGCGGCGCGTACACCGACCTCGGGTTCTCGACGGGCGGCGTGACGGGCGATCCGATCCTGAGCGGCACGGGCACGCTGACGGCGGGCACGCCGTACGCGATCACGCTGTCGAACGCGATCCCGAACGGCGTCGCGATCCTCGGCGCGTCGTCGACGCGGATGGACCTCCCGTTCGCAGGCGGCGTGATCGTCCCGGAAGTGTTCCTCACCGGGTTCTACGTCGTGCTGTTCACCGACGGCGCGGGCCAGCTCACGCTCGGCGGCGTCTGGCCCGCCGGCGTCCCCGCGGGCTTCCCGATCTACATCCAGTACGTCGTCGGCGACCCGGCCGGCGCCTCGGGCGTCGCGCTTTCGAACGCCCTGCTGGCCACGTCGGGCTGATCCCGTCGTCCGTCCGGATCGCGGCCTGCGCGCCGCGGTCCGGCGGCCCCGCCGGCTTGAGTTCCAGCCGGCGGGTTTCCGTCTCCGTCCAGGCGCTCCGCCGCTTTCACCCCGGAAGCACGTCGCCATGTCCAGGTTCGAAAACGTCGCCCCGACGATGCGTCGGCGGCTGATCCGGCCGCGCACTGCGGCTCTGCTCCTTGCGCTCGCGGCCTGCCGGGACGCGACGACGACCCCGGCTCCCTCCTCCGCGCCCTCCGCGGCGCCGACAGCCGCCCGCGCATTGCTGGACGTGGCCTGGGAGGCGGCGTGCGGGCTCCCGGACGATCCCCATCGCAAGACCAAGGCCCGGCTCCAGGAGGAGACCGCGACCGCAGCGGTCGCACTCGGCGCCGACGACCTCGCGCGTCGCGCCCTCGACGCGATGTCGGGCTGGCGGGCGGGAATGGTGGCCGCGGGTCTCGCCGAGCGGCTGACCGCGACCGGCCGCATCGAAGACGTCCGCGATCTTCTGGCGCGCGCGGCTCGGTGCGCCGACGACGAGGCGTCCCGCGAGGATTTCCAGGCGTGGCGCCGCGACCGCGTGCGCGCCCGGATCGCGGGTGTGTATCTGCGCCTCGGCGACCCGGTCGAAGCGGCCCGATTCGAGGCCGACGCCGCGGACAGCGAGGCGGCGACGGCGGACGTCGTCCGCGCGGAGATCGCCTTCGGCCCGTCCGGCTTCGACGAGCGTCTCGCCGCCGCCGATGCGGCGTTGGCCGGAGACTCGTTCGACCGCGCCCGCGTCGCGCTGGAAAGCTGCGTTCGGCTCTTCGATGTCTTCTACGACGACCCCGCGCGTCGTGCGGCGGCCGAGAAGCGCGTGACCTCGGGCTACGCGAAACTGCCGCCCGCCGCGCGCCTCGCGCACATGGCGGAGCTCGTGCGCGTCGCCGCGAAGCACGTCGACCGCGCCGCCGCGCGCCGCCTCGCCGACGTGTTCGCCGAGTCGCTGGACGCCACGCCCTGGCTTCCGGTCGATCGGATCGCGCGTCGCGCCCAGCTGGCGCAGCTGCGCGCGGTCGCCGGAGACGCCGAAGGGGCGAAGTCCGCGCTCGACGCCGCCTTGGCGGACTTCGACGCGCAACGGCCCGCGATCGTGGACGTCGAGCGCGCCGACGCGCTTCGGCCGGCTGCGGAAGCCTGCGTCGCGCTCGGCGATCCGGCGCGAGCTTCCGATCTCTACCGCCGCGCGACGGACGAAGGCGCCGCGAATCCCAACGCCCGACCGCGTGCCGTCGACCTCGTCGCGACCTGCACCTCGATGGCGAAGGCCGGCTTCGTTCCCGACGCCGCGCTTCTCGAACGCATCAAGGCCGTGCGCGCCGGATTGAAGGCTCCGTGGTGAAGTCCGGCCGGGCGGCCGCGATCGCCGCGTTCCTCTACCTGTCCGGGGCGCCGCTTCGAGCTCAGGATCCAGCCGCCTCGGGCTCGATCCGCGGCGTGGTGAAGGACCGCGACTTCGACGCCCCGCTTCCGCTCGCCGACGTCTCGGTGCTGGAGACGGGCCAGAAAGCCGTCACCGGCGACCAGGGCAATTACCTCGTCGGCCCGCTGAAGCCCGGCCGCTACACCGTCACCTTATTCAAGGAGGGCTACGTCCGTCAGAACCGGACGGTGCAGGTGAACGCCGGCGCCCTGGCCGACGCCGACGCGTCGCTGGAGGGCGATTTCGTCGACCTCGAGGAGTTCGTGGTCAAGGACGCGCTCGACCTGGGAACCGGGACCGAGGCGTCGCTGCTCGAACTGCGCTTCGAAAGCCCCGCGCTGATGGACTCCGTCAGCTCGGATCTGATCTCCAAAGCGGGCGCGAGCGACGCCGCCGCGGCGCTGCGGCTGGTGTCGGGGGCTTCGGTCGCCGACGGGAAATCGGCCGTCGTCCGCGGTTTGCCGGACCGGTACGTCAGCAATCAGCTCAACGGCGTGCGCCTCCCCACCGCCGACGAGACGAAGCGCTCGGTCGACCTCGATCTCTTTCCGGCTTCGATCCTCGAGAGCATCCAGGTCAGCAAGACCTTTACGCCCGATCAGCAGGGCGACGCGTCGGGCGGCGCGGTGAACGTGGTGCTGCGCGGCATCCCCGACGAACCGTGGTTCCTCAACATCAAGAGTCAGGCGAGCGTCAATACCCAGGCGTCGGGCTCCGACTTCCTGACCTATCGCGGCGGCGGCCTGACGTTCTTCGGGCGCGACGACGGCGGCCGCGACCGGCAGCTCGACGCGCTGGGCATGGATTGGGAAGGCGCGGTCGGCGTCACCCGCGGTTCCGCGCCGTTCGACCACAAGTGGTCGATGTCTTTCGGAGGGACCGAAGACCTCGGCGACGGCATGCGCCTCGGCGGCCTCGGCTCGCTCTTCTACGAGCGCGACAGTTCGTTCGTCGGCGACGGCGTCGACAACTCGCTCTGGGTCGTCACGCCGGGCGCCGGCCTGACCCCGGAGACCGGCCAGGGGGATCCGCAACAGGGGCAGTTCAACACCGCGCTCTTCGACATCACGCAGGGCAAGCAATCCGTCCAGTGGGGCGGCATGGGCGCCGTCGGCTTCGAGATGGAGAACCACTCCTTCGCGCTGGCCTACCTGCACTCGCGGACCGCCGAAGACGTCGCCACGCTCGCCGAGGACGTGCGCGGCAAGGAGCACTTCTTCCCGGGGCACGATCCGCTCGATCCGAACACCCCCGGGCATCTCGAGTCCGACGCCGCGCCGTACCTGCGCATGGAGACGCTCGAGTACACCGAGCGCACGCTGTCGAGCGTCCAGCTCAAGGGGCGTCACACGTTGCCGATGGACGACTTCGCGCTCGGCGAAGCGTTCACTTTCAAGGCGCCGGAGATCGACTGGATCGCGGCCTACAGCAGCGCGGCGCTCGATCAGCCCGACAAGCGCCAGTTCGGATCGGCGTGGTACCCGGCCCGCGATCTCGGGTTCATCGTCATTCCGGCGCACTTCAGAGGGTTGAAGCCGGCGGCGAACATCAACTTCGGCAACCTGCAGCGCATCTGGAAGGAGATCGAAGAGGAGAGCAAACAGTTCCAGCTGAACGTCAAGCTCCCCTTCGAGCAGTGGAGCGGGGACGAGGGGTTCCTCAAGGCGGGGCTCTTCGTCGACCGCACCGACCGCAGCTTCGATCAGGACTCCTTCGGCAACTTCAACGACAACTCGACCTACGACGCGCCGACGTTCTCGGAGTTCTGGAGCGCGGCGTTTCCGGCGCAGATCGGCCAGCACGCGATCACCGAGTCGACCTACGACGTCGATTACGAGGCGGCCCAGAAGATCGACGCGCTGTACCTCATGGCCGACGTGCCGCTGGCTTCGCGCGTCCGCGCGATCGGCGGTTTCCGGATCGAAGGCACGAGCCTTCGCATCGTCAACGACCCCGAGGCGGACGCCACCTGGTTCCCGCCGGGGAGCGCCGCGCCGACGCAGCTCAACCCGGGCGACGCCGACGTGAACTTCGAGCAGACCGATTTCCTGCCGTCGTTCGGCCTCGAATACAAGCCGGTCGACGAGGTCACGCTCCGCGGCGCCTTCAACCGAACCGTCGCGCGGCAGACGTTCCGCGAGCTCACGCCGATCATCCAGCAGGAATACCTGGGCGGCCCGATCTTCGTCGGCAACCCGTTCCTGAAGATGAGCGCGGTGGAGAACTGGGACCTCCGCGCCGACTACGTTCCATATCCGGGGGCGCTCGTCTCGGCGTCGTGGTTCCGCAAGAACGTCGAGGACCCGATCGAGTACGTGCAGCGGGTCGAAGGCTTCAACCACACGACCGCGGTCAATTACCCGCGCGGCCGCCTGACGGGTTTCGAGTTCGAGGTCCGCCAGCACCTCGGCGAGCTGTGGGATCCGCTGGCCGGCCTCCAGGTCGGCGCGAACGCGACCTTCATCAGCTCGGAGGTCTTCCTCCCGGAGGATGAAATCGCCGCGTTCAACCTGCCGAACATCGCGGCGCCGACGACCTCCCGGGACATGACCAACGCCCCCGAGAGGTTGTTCAACGTCTATCTGACCTACGACCTCGAGGCGACCCGCACGCAGTTCGCGGTCTTCTACACGGTCCAGGGGGACACGCTGGTCGCCGGCGCGGGGTCCTTCGACGGGCATTACGTGCCCGACGTCTACGCGCTCGAATACGGCACGCTGAACTTCTCGGTGACGCAGAAGCTCGGCGAACACTTCGCGCTGCAATTCCAGGCGAAGAACCTGCTCAACCCCGACATCGAAACCGTCTACCGCTCCGTCTACACCGGCCCCGACGCGCTGAAGACGTCGACGAGCGCCGGGGCCGAGTTCTCGCTCACGCTGAGCGCGGAGTTCACTTTCTGACCGCCGTCGGGACCCGACGGAGAGAACGCTTCATGAACCTCACGATTCTCCGCACGACGCTCTGCGCGCCCCGCGGCGCCTCGGCCGCGCTCGGCGCGTGCCTGCTCCTCCTCCAGGGCGCGGCGGCGGCTCAGAGCGACGTCGCCGACAAGCTCGACGTCGCCCGCCCGGCCCTGGAGAAATGGGTGGAGACGCGCCGCCTGCTTTCGAAGGAGGAGCGCGACTGGACGCTGGGCCGCGACATGCTGACGGACACGATCTCCGTGCGCCGACGCGAAATCGAAGCGCTGAAGGCCAAGATCGCCGAAGCCGAGAAGAGCCTCGCCGAGGCCGACGCCCGCCGCGCCGAGCTCGACGCCCGCAACGCCGCGCTGAAGGCCACGGCCGCCGCGGTCGAACTCCGCGTGCAAGCCCAGGAGACGCGGCTCTCCGCGTTGTTGAAGCGGTTGCCTGAAACGCTGAAGGAGCGCGTCAAGCCGCTGACGCAGCGACTGCCCGATCCGACGAAGGCGGCCGCCGATTCCCGGCCCGCGCCTTCGCTCTCCGAACGCTTCCGCAACGTGGTGGGCGTCGTGAACGAGGTCAACAAATTCCACCGCGAGCTGACGCTCTCGAGCGAGGTGCGGACGATTCCCGGCGCGCCGCCCGCGGAGACGGCGACGCTCTACGCCGGCCTCGCGCGCGCCTGGTACGCGGCGCCGAACGGGACGACGGCGGGCTTCGGCGTGCCCGGGTCGGAGGGATGGATCTGGACGCCCGCGCCGGAAGCCGCCGACGCGATCCGCCGCGTCGTCGCCATCCTCAAGAACGAGCAGCCCGCCGCCTTCGTGCGCCTTCCGGCGCGGATCGAGAAGTAGGAGTCGCCATGCGATCCATCGCCTTCGCCTTCCTCTGCCTCGCGACCGCGCCGCTCCGCGCGCAGGTCCCCGGAGCGGCGGAATCGCGTTCCGCCGCCGACACGCGCACCGCGGCCGTCAGCTTCGACGACGCCGCCGCGTCGGTGAAGGCCCAGCTCGAGCAGAGCCTCGTCGACCTCGACGCCCTCCGCCGCCGTATCGCCGACGAGAAGATCCCGCTGAGCGAAGAGCTCCGCGGTCTCGAAGACGAGCTGATCCGCGTGCGCCAGGAGTTCCAGCAGAAGTCGCGGTCTCTCGACGCCCGCACGCTCGAGCT
>DASPNK010000478.1:0-5420 GCA_035626575.1 Planctomycetota bacterium
CCTGGCCGAACGCGCCGGCGACGCGCAACGCCAGCGCGACGAGGATCAGCCCGCGCAGCGCGCGGCGCCAGGGGCGCTCGGGGGGACCGGCGGCCGCGGGCGGCGACGGAGCGGGGACGTCGTCGACGACGGGCATGCAGGCCCGGATTGTACGGCGGGCCGCGCGGACGTCACTGCGCGGCGTACGTGCGCGCCCACGTCTCCAGCGAAAGCAGGCACCAGAGCTCCCGGGAATGGTCGCGGGAACCCGCGCGGTGGCGCTCGTAGAGGCCGCGCACGGCGTCCTTCGACAGCAACTCGCCCACGAAGGTCGGCGCGTCGAGCAGCCGCTCGCGCACGACGGCGTCGAGCGGCCCGCGGAGCCAGGCGGCGACCGGGGGCGCGAACCCGGTTTTTCTTGCGCGCGCCACCTCGGGAGGAAGGACGCGGTCGGCGAGACGACGGAGCAGGATCTTCCCAACGCCGCCTCGAAGCTTGTCGACGTCCGCGACGCGCAGAGACAGTTCGACCACCTCGTGATCGAGGAGCGGCGAGCGCACCTCGAGCGAGTGGGCCATGCTCATGCGGTCGACTTTCGCGATGACGCCTTCGGCGAGGTACGTGCGGCGGTCGAGGTACAGCAGCCGGTCGAGCGGCGTCCCCTCCCGCGCGTGATGCGCGAAGCCCCGCGGCCAGTCGTAGGGATCGAAGCCCGCGAGGCGGTCCCGCCACTCGGGCGTCAGGGCGGCGCGCCAGGCGGCCGGCGACCAGATCGTGCGGTCGGCCGCCCACGCCTCGAACGAATCGCGCGCGGCGGCGGCGAGGACGTTCTTCAGGCGGAGCGCTCTCGGAAGCCGCGCATCGCCGGGCCACGCCGCGGCGGCCGCGCCGAAGAACGCGCGGCGGAGTCCGCGGGGCGTCGCGCCGCGCAACCGCTCCAGCGCGACCTGCTGCGAGTACCGCGTCGCGTAGCCCGCGAAGGTCTCGTCGCCGCCGTCGCCGGACAACGCGACCGTCACGTCTTTGCGCGCTTCGGCGCAGACGATCCAGGTGGGCACGCACGACGCGTCGCCGTGCGGCTCGTCGAGGTGCGAGAGGACTCGATCGACGGTCCCGGCGACGTCGACCGAAGCCATGCGCTCGACGAGGCGGGCGCCGGCGTGCCGCGCCGTGAGCCGCGCCAGCGGAAGCTCGTCGTCGGCCGTCCCGAAACCCACCGTCACCGCGCGGAGCGGCTCCGCCAGGCGGCGCGCGGCCAACGTGGTCACCAGACCGGAGTCGATGCCGCCCGAGAGGAAGGCGCCCAGAGGAACGTCGGCGCGGAGGCGCAGCGCGCAGGCCTCCTCCAGCGTCGCCTCGAGCCGCGCGAGGGCTTCGTCGGAGCCGAGCCGGGGCCCGCCGACCGGCCGGTCGTTCCAGAATTCGTCGACCGTCTCGCCGTCCGCCGAAATCGCCAGCCGCGTCGCCGCGGGCAGCTTGCGGACGCCGCGGAAGATCGTCCACGGCGCGGGGACGTATTGCCACGTGAGGAAGTGCCCGACCGCCTCGGCGTCGGGCGCGCGGTCGACGCCGGGGACTTCGAGGAGCGCGCGCGGCTCGCTCGCGTAGGCGAGGCCGAAGTCCGTGCGTGCGTAGTAGAGCGGCTTCTTGCCGAGGCGGTCGCGCGCGAGGAGCAGCCGGTCGCGGCGGGCGTCGTGCAGCGCGACCACGAACATGCCGCGCAGCCGCTTCAGCGCGTCGTCGCCGACCTCTTCGTAAAGGTGCGGGATGACTTCGGTGTCGGACTGCGTGCGGAGCCGGCGCCCGCGCGCCGTCAGCTCGTCCCGCAGCTCGCGGTAGTTGTAGATCTCGCCGTTGAACGTGCACTGGATCGAGCCGTCTTCGTTGCCGAGCGGCTGATCCCCGCCCGCGAGGTCGATGATGGCGAGGCGCGCATGCCCGAGCACGGCCGAGCCGGCCGCGTGCACCGAAAACCCGTCCGGGCCGCGGTGCCTCAACGTGCGGAGCATCCGCCCGACGAGGTCGACGTGTTCGGGGCGGGCGCCGCCCGCCGCCCAGAGTCCCGCGACGCCGCACATGCCCGGTCAGACCGGAACGGGCTCGGGGACGGGGGCCCCGGCGGGGGCCGTCCGCGACGCGGCGATGCGCTCGCGCTCGGCCTGATGCGCGCGATGTCGTTCGCGCCGCTCGGCGTCGAGCGTCATCAGGTGGACGCAGCTCACGGCGCCGAGATACCACCAGAGGAAGTCCATCTTGAGGTGGCTTCCGAAGGTGGAGGAGACGACGAAGGCGAGCAGCACCCCCTGGAGCGCGAACGCGTGCTCCTTGAGCAGTTCGACCCCCGGGTCGCGCGACCGCGACCGTCGGACCCGCGCCAGCTGCGCCCAGGCGATCGGGAACAGCAGGAAGAACGGCACGCTCACGAGGACCCCGCCTTCGGCGATCAACTGGAACCACGTGGAGTGCGCGACGAAGCCGCGCTTCTTCACGCCGGGGACGTACGGGTCGAAGTTGCGGCCGGCGTAGAAGCCCACGTACTGCGGCGACAGGAGCGGGAAGTTGTCGATGCCCACGCCGGTCAGCGGATGCTCGCGGAACATCGGCACGGCGCCCTGGAACCAGAGGATGGTGCGGCTCTTCGCCGAGAAGTCCTGCCGGCCACGGGAGCCGGTGATCGGATCGCGGGGCGCGCCGACGCCGAAGCCCTGCTTGAAGCGGTCGAGGTGCGCCTGCGGGACGACGAGGAAGAAGAGCACCGCGACGCCCGCCATGGCCGCGAACCCGAGCGCCTTCTTGCGCGAGCGCAGCACGAAGAAGCCGCCGACCGCGGCGAGGCTCAGGTATCCGGCGCGCGAGCCGGTGACGACGATCGCGAGCACGTACGCGATCATCATCGCCACGGCCCAGCGTCGTTCGCGGCGCCTTCCGTGGAGGAAGCGGACGTAGGCGACGGCGAACGCCATCGCGCAGACCATCGCGATGTAGTTGGATCCGCCGCCCTGCCCGACGCCGACGTCGGAGCGCGTCAGGCTGTCGCTGCCGGCCGCGAGGTAGACGGCCTTCAGGTTGTAGACGAAGCCGAGGACGTTCGTCCAAAGGAAGGCCGTCATCTTCCGCGGCGTGTCGACGAGGTTGAGCGTCAACAGCATCACGATGACGAGCTTCATCACCACGACGGCGCCGTCGTAGGCGGCGGTCGAGCTTTCCGCCGCGATCGGCGCGGTCAGGAAGAACGCCGCGACGATGAACGTCGCGAGCGCCATCAGCGTCGAGAAGCGGAGGGACTTCGCCTGGGCGATCCATCCGAGGCCGACCGCGACCGTGAGCCACATCTGGGGGCGGAACCAGGTCGGCGCGCCCCAGATCTCGGGGCGGAAGTAGTACATCGCCACGAGGGCGAGCAGGCCCCAGAACGGGCGCGAGAGGGAGACGAGGCACGCCGCGGGCGTGAACAACGCCATGAAGACGAGCCGGAGGCTCAACTCCACGGGCGACTCCTGCGCGGGAGGGCGCTCACAGCGCCGGCTCCCCCACCGTCTCCGGCAGGCGGCGCCGCGTCGGCTCGGACGGGTCGCGCCCCGCCGCGCGCGCGACCAGTTCGAGGATGCGGGCGGAGAACGCGTCCCAGCGGAACCGCGCGGTCACGAACTCGCGGCCCGCGGCCCCGAGGCGCGCGGCGGCCTCCGGGTCGAGAAGCAGTTCGACGGCGCGCGCGGCCGTCTCGGCCTCGTCGCGGCCGACGGCGATCACGCCGCCGCCGTCCGGATCGAGCCCGAGCGACTCGGCGACCGGCGGCGTCGCCACGACCGGCGTCCCCTGGGCCATCGCCTCGAGCACCTTGTTCTGGATGCCGCGCGCCACCCGCAAGGGTACGAGCGACAGCGACGCGGCGCGAACGTGCGGCGCCGGATCGGGCACGGCGCCCGTCACCTCGACCCCCGGCAGCGACGCGAGCGCGCGGACGGCGTCGGCGGGCTTCCGACCGACGATGCGGAACCGGGCGTGGGGCACGCGCTCGCGGATGCGCGGAAGCACGCGGCGCGCGCCGGTTTCGACCGCTTCGACGTTCGCCGGGTAATCCATGGCGCCGACGAAGGTCATCAGTCCGCTTTCACGTTCGGAGGGCGACGGCGCGGCCGGCGGCGCGACGACGCCGATGTGCACGACCTCGACCGGCACGTCCGCCACGCGCTCGCGGAAGACCCGCGCCTCGCGTTCGGTCGTCAACACCGTCGTCGTGCGGGGCCGCACGCCGATCCGCCGCTCGAACGCCCGGAGGCGCTCGGCCTCGAGCCGGTAGAGCGCGGCCTTCGGGCCGCGGTGCTCCGCGCCGTATTGCGCCCACTTCTCCGAGTCGACGTCGACGAGATCGGCGACGACGGGGCCCGCGTACCCGGCCGGCAGCCAGGCCGCCGTCTGGCTGGAGAAGAGGACGACCACCTCCGGCGGCCGCCGCTCGAGGACGAACCGCGTCGCGGCCCTGGCGGCCCGCTCGGCGAACCAGGCGACGCTGAGGGGCGTCTTCCCGAGGAGCGCGGCGGCGGCCCGGGCCCGCGCCGCCCACGGCCGGAGCGGCAGGAGCTGCGCGCTCGCGCAGCGGCGAAGCAGAACGTCGAGATGGCCGAAGTCGGCCGGGTCGTCGACCAGCGTGACCAGGTCGACCTCGTGCGCGGCCGTCAGCGCCTCGAGCACCCGCCACGACACGATCTTGTCGCCCTTGTCCGGCGGGTACGGAACCCGGTGGACGAGCAGCAGCACGCGCATGGCGGCTCCGAGCGTCGGCGGCGTCAGCCGCCCGTCCAGACCACGGCGCCGAGGACGCGCGCCTGCGCGCCCTCGAGGATCTGCACGGCCTTCCTGGAGGCGGTGCGGCGCCCGCCTTCGACGCGGACGACGAGCACGACGCCGTCGACGTCCGGCGCCATGAGCGACACGTCGGCGAACTCGACGGCGCACGGCGCGTCGATGACGACCGCGCGGAACCTCTGCGGCAGCCGCTCGAGCGCCGCACGCAACGCCTTCGGAGACAGGGTCTGCGCCGCTTCGGCGCCGAGCGCGCCCGCGGGGAGGAAGTAGAGGCCTTCGACGTCGGTCGACTGGACGAGGCCCGCGGGGTCGTGCGCGCGATCGAGCAGGATTTCAGAAAGGCCCGGGGCCGTCCGCGCGGCCATCAACGCCGGCAGCTCGGGCGTGCGGAGGTTGCCGTCGACGAGCAGGACGTCGCCCTGCCCCGTTTCGGCGAAGGCCGACGCGAGATTCGCCGCGAACAGGCTCTTGCCTTCGGCGGGCGCGCCGCTGGTCACGAGGATCGTGCGCGGCGTCGGGCGCGCCGACAGAAGGTTGGCGCGCACCTTGCGGAACTGCTCGGCTTCTTCGCCGGACGGGTCGCGCAGCAGCACGAGGCGTTCGTCGACGCGCTCCGCGGCGCGGCTCGGGGGCGC
>DASPNK010000479.1:0-7085 GCA_035626575.1 Planctomycetota bacterium
GCCGCCGCGCCGGCGCCGACCGGGCCGTCCGGCGGCGAGGAGCGCGTCCCCTACCGCGGCATCCGCAAGGCGATCGGCGACCAGATGACGCGGTCGCTCTACACCGCGCCGCACTTCACGCTGGTCGACGAGGTGGACTTCACCGAGATCGACGCGCTGCGCAAGGCGTCGAAGGGCGAGGCGGAGCAGGCGGGCGTCAAGCTCACCTACCTGCCCTTCGTCATGAAGGCGTTGACGCAGGTGGTGCGGAAGTTCCCGCAGCTCAACGCGACGCTCGACGAGAAGGCCGGCGAGTTCGTGATGAAGCGCGACGTGCACGTCGGCTTCTCGCTCGACACCGACCGCGGCCTGATGGTGCCGGTGGTGAAGCACGCCGACCGCCGCGGCGTGCTTTCGATCGGGAAGGAGCTGACGCGCCTCATCGACCTCGGCCGCGCGGGCAGGATCGGCCGCGACGATCTCGTCGGGTCGACGATCACGATCACTTCGGCGGGCAACATCGGCGGGCTCTTCGCGACGCCGATCATCAACTTCCCGGAAGTGGCGATCCTCGGGCTCTACCAGATCGGCGACCGGCCGGTCGTGCGCGACGGCGAGATCGTGATCCGCAAGATGGGCTACCTGTCGATCACCCTCGACCACCGCGTGCTCGACGGAGGCACGGCGGCCCGCGTCATGGTCGAGATGAAGCGGCTGCTCGGCACGCCGGCGCTGCTCATCCTCGGCGACTGATCTCATGGAGATCGTGCGCTGCCTGCCGGTCGCGGGGCTTCCCGCGAACACGCCCGCCCCCGCGCTCGACCGCGCGGAGGCGGAGACGCTGCTTCGCGGGATGCTGCTGATCCGCGCGCTGGACGAGAAGCTCCTGCTGATGCAGAGGCAGGGGCGCATCGCGTTCTTCGGGCCCAGCGCGGGGCAGGAGGCGGCGATCGCGGGCTCGGGCTTCGCCGCGGAGGTCGACGACTGGATCTTCCCGGCGCTCCGCGAGGGCGGCGTGCTGCTCATGCGGGGGTTCCCGCTCGCGCGCTACTTCGGGCAACTCTTCGGCAACGTGCTCGACGTGCAGAAGGGCCGGCAGATGCCGATGCACTTCTCGAGCGGCGCGCACAAGTTCGTCTCGCTGTCGTCGGTGATCGCGACGCAGCTGCCGCAGGCGGTGGGCGCGGCGTGGGCGGCGAAGATCCGGAAGTCGGGCGAGGTGGTCTTCGGCTACATCGGCGACGGCGGCACGTCGTCGGGCGACTTCCACGCCGCGATGAACTTCGCCGCCGTCGGCCGCACGCCGTGCGTGATCGTCTGCCAGAACAACCAGTGGGCGATCTCCGTCCCGTTCTCGAAGCAGACGGCGAGCGACGGCGTGGCGGTGAAGGCCGCGGCGTACGGCATGCCGGGCGTGCGCGTCGACGGCAACGACGTCCTCGCCGTCCTGTCGGCGACGCGCGCGGCGCGCGCGCGGGCGGCGGCGGGCGAAGGTCCGACGCTCCTCGAGCTGGTCACGTACCGCCGCGGCGGCCACTCCTCGTCGGACGACCCGACGCGCTACCGCGACGAGAAGACCCTCGCGCCGTGGCTGCTCGTCGATCCCATCGAGCGCTTCCGCGAATGGTTGCGCGCGACGTCGCTGATCGACGCCGAGCGCGACGCCGCGCTCCTCGCCGAGGTGCGCGCCGACATCGACGCCGCGCTGCAGGAGTCGGAGGGCGCCGCGCAGCCGCCCGTCGACTCGCTCTTCTCCGACGTCTACGCCGAGCTTCCGGAGACCCTCGCCGCGCAGCGCGCCGAGGTCGTCGGCGACGGCTCGGGCACGGCCGAGGGCGCTTTCCCGCTCTGACCTTCGGCGTGCGCGCGGGGCCGTCGCCTGCGCGCCCCGCCGCGGTTTTCCCCGCCGCGGATCGGTCGTAACGTCGCGCACCCCATGACGACCTATCAAGCGTGCGTGATCGGAGCGGGTCCGGGCGGATACGTGGCGGCGATCCGCGCCGCGCAGCTCGGGCTGAAGACGGCGATCGTCGAGCGAGACCAGCTCGGCGGCGTTTGCCTCAACTGGGGCTGCATCCCCTCCAAGGCGTACATCGGCGCCTCGAAGCTCTGGGAGAAGCTGAAGACCGCCGAGGAGATGGGCATCTCGGCGAAGGAACTCGCCCTCGACCTCGACAAGATGCGCGTGTGGAAGAACGGCGTGGTCAAGCGCCTGACCGACGGGATCGGGGGCCTGCTGAAGATGAACGGCGTCGCGGTGATCCGCGGTCGCGCGAAGTTCGTCGCCGACGGCGAGATCGAGGTGGCCAAAGCGGACGGGACCGTCGAACGCGTGCGGTCGGAGAAGTTCCTGGTCGCGACGGGCTCGCGGCCGTTCGACCTTCCCGGTTTCCCCATCGACGGGGTGAACCTCATCACCTCTACCGAGGCGCTCGACCTCGCGGCCGTGCCGAAGTCCCTGCTGGTGCTCGGCGGCGGCGTGATCGGCCTCGAGATCGGGACCTATCTCGCCAAGTTCGGGGCGCAGGTCACCGTGGTCGAGTTGATGGACCAGGTGCTCCCCGGGACCGACCCGGACCTCGTCGACGTCGTCATGCGCGGCCTGAAGAAGAAGGGCGTGAAAGTGATGACCGGCACGAAGGCCGTCGGCGCGCAGATCGTCGAAGGCGGCGTGGCGGTGAAGGTGCAGACGCCGAAAGGCGAAGAGACGCTGCACGTCGAGAAAGTGCTGGTCTCGATCGGCCGCAAACCCAATTCGCAGGATCTCGGGCTCGAAGCGGTCGGCGTGAAGACCGACGCCAAGGGCTTCGTCGTCGTCGACGGTCGCATGCGGACCTCGAATCCGTCCGTGTTCGCCATCGGCGACGTGGCGGGCGGCGCGCTCCTCGCGCACAAGGCCTCGAAAGAGGGACTCGTCGCCGCGGCGGCGATGGCCGGCGCGAAGGACGTGTACGACGTCACCGCGATGCCGGCGGCGACGTTCACCGATCCGGAGATCGGGACGGTCGGGCTCACCGAGGCCGAGGCGAAGAAGCGCGGCTACGAGGTGAAGACGGCGAAGTTCCCCTTCGGCGCCCTGGGCCGCGCCATCGCGGGCCGCGAGACCGACGGCCTGGTGAAAATGGTCGTCGACGCGAAGGACGACCGGATCCTCGGCGTCGGCGTCGTCGGCGCGAACGCGTCCGACCTCATCGCCGAGGCGACGCTCGCGATCGAGGCCGGACTCACCGCCGCCGACGTCGCGCTCACGGTGCACGCCCACCCGACGCTCGCCGAGTCGCTGATGGAAGTGGCCGAAGCGGTGCACGGCAAGGCCGTCCACATCTTCCAACCGAAGAAGTGACCGCCGCCCGACGGAAGTCGCGCACGTCGTGACGCTCACGGTCGAGCGCTGGGGCCGCGTCGAGTACGCCGAGTCGCGCGCGCGACAGCTCGCGCTGGTCGAGCGCCGCGCCGACGGGGAGATCGGCGACGTGCTCGCGCTGTGCGAACACCCGCCGGTGATCACGCTGGGCCGCGGGACCGACGCGGCCGACGTGCTCGATCGAACGATTCCGACGGCTGAGATCGAGCGCGGCGGCGAAGCGACGTACCACGGACCCGGCCAGGCGGTGGGCTACCTGATCCGGCGACTTCCTCCCGGCGCGCGCGACCTGCACGCCCACCTGCGCCTGCTCGAAGACGTGCAGATGGACGCGCTGCGCGCGTTCGACGTCGAGGGCTTCCGCGAACCGGGCGCGACCGGCGTGTGGATCCGCGAGCGCGGAGTCAAGAGAAAGATCGCGAGCCTCGGCGTCGCCGCGCGTCGATGGACGACCTTCCACGGCTTCGCGCTCAACGTGTCGACGGACCTCGACGCGTTCCGCGCGATCCGGCCGTGCGGCTTCGACGCCGGCGTGATGACCTCGCTCGAACGCGCGCTCGGCCGTCGGGTTCCGTTGGACGCGGTCTTTGACGCGCTCGCCGCGAGCGCCGTCGCGCGCTTGCGCTGACCGTCCGCGCCGAACGGCGCGCAGGCGCTTGCGCAGACCGGTTTTTTCGGAGCGGCGGCTTTCCTTCACCGGCGCTTGACATCGCGAGGTCGGTCCTCGACGATGCGCCGCGCGCCGCAACAGGACGTGTTTCGCCGTACGTGTTCCGCGTCCCGCGCAGCGGTCTGCGACATCTCAGACGTCTCTCAGGACGGTCGCAGGCGTTCGCTCCCCCAGAGTGCAAAGGCAGGAAAACCATGAACGCAGTCCGCCATCTCGCGGCCGGCGTCGTCGTCGCCGCGATCTGCGCGCACGCTCCCGCTCAAGGGCTCGTGCAGTCGCTTCCGCCCGGCTTCGAAACCGCCACGACGGGCAACAACGACACCAACCCCTTCGGCGTGTCGTACCCCTCCACCGCGATCCAGGGTCAGATCCACCAGTACTGCTTCGACACGTCGTTCTTCAACTACAAGGGGTTGATGCGCATCAACTCCGTGTCGTTCCGCCAGCTGCAGGGCGTCAGCGCGATCGGAGGCACGGCCAACCAGGTGACCATCGCCCTCACGTCGTCGCCGGTCGACATGCAGCTCCTCAGCACGACGTTGTCGAGCAACCACGGCGCGGACTACACGACGTGCTTCACCGGCTCGATCACGTTCCCCGCGGGCGTCGCGCCCGTCGGCGGCACGCTCGTCCCGGTGCCGCTCACCACGCCGTTCGTGTATGACCCGCGGCTCGGCAAGGACCTGCTGGTCGAAGTGATCACGGCCGACGTGAACCAGCAGTCGATCTCGCCGATCGAAGTGTCGTTCGGCCCGGCGCGCACGCAGGCGAACCGGCTCAGCGCCACGGCCGTGACCGGCAACACCGGTCTCGTCACCGCCGCGCTGCTGCTGATCGACTACACGCCGCTCCCCTTCCTCCAGGCGACCACGTCCGGCGGCGGCGTCGGCGATCTCTTCGTGTCGCTGACCGAGTTCCCGCCGGCCATGACGCGCGGCTGGACGCTCATCTCGACCGACGCGACGCACCCGGTCGACACCGGTCCGTTCCTCGGCATCTGGCCGACGCAGACGCTGTGGGACGTGCTGTCGTTCACGCCGAGCTTCGGCAATCCGCTGGCGTGGATCACGGGCGTTCCGCCCGGCTTCTTCCCGACGACGCCTCTTACGGTCCCCGCGGGCACGTTGAGCTTCCTCAACGGCCAGACATGGGACTTCGTCATCCTCGGAACCGACGCATTCGGCAGCTACGTGGGCCGCTCGAACGTCGTCCGAGTCCAGTGGTGATCCGCCGTTTCGACCAGGAGACTTCCATGACTTCCTCCCTCCGTCGCGCGGCGGCCATCGCGTTCATCGCGACGACCTTCGCGTCCTTCGCCGCGGCTCAGACGCCGCTCGGCACCGTGCCGCTCAACGTCGGCACGTACGAGATCGACAACAACCCCGCCTCGCCCAATCCGCAGTACCCGACGGGCACGCGGTTCAACAACTGGGCCGAAGCCAAGCTCGAGCTGGACAGCTGGGGCCTCGCGGGCAACGGCGACGTCGTGTTCGACCTCATCGACAACTCGGGCCTCGACTTCACCGGCTCCGCGGTTCAGATGCCGTGGCGCCCGCTGGTGAACGCCGCGGGCTCGTGGGGCAACAACGCCATCTTCGTCTTCGACGAGTGGACCGGCGCGAGCGCGACGAGCCGCGTGATCATCCGCTCGAAACCGGGCGGACCGCGCGTCGTGGTCGACGGCGGCAACGTGGTGGGCATCGGGTTCTTCCTCCAGGGCGGCGACTTCATCACCATCGAGAACCTGGAGATCCGCAACTTCACCTTCGACGCGATCTCGATCTACGGCGAAACGCAGATGCAGACCGCGCCGAAGAGCGGCGTGTCGAACGCCGTGCACGTCAAGCGCTGCCTGATCCACGACAACGGCGGATGCGGCGTGATGGTGTACGGCAACTCGGCGCGCCCGGCGAACACCGTCATCGAGAACAACTGGTTCGTCAACAACGTGAAGGGCTCGAACGACTTCTTCAACGACTTCGGGCGCTTCGGCCACGTCACCGGCCGCCGCAACGACACGACGACGATCCGGTTCAACTCGTTCTACCAGTCGGTCGCGATGGTGAACCTGAACGCCGCGGCGCAGGCGGGGACGGGCATCCCCGGGTGCATGATCGGGAACAACAACAACACCGGAACGCCGTTCAGCGTCGTCTCGGGGAACCTGTTCCACATCGCGGGTACGGGCACGGTCTGCGCGGCGGGGTTCTTCAACTACACCGCTCAGGGTTCGGTGAGCAACCTGCCGCTCGCGCAGGACCGCAACGTGTGCTTCGACACGTCGGGGACCGGCACCGGCACGGGACTCTTCGGACGCTGGCCGGCGCCGGCGGGCGTGAACTTCGTCACCACGCAGATCAGCGGCGCCACCACGGCGGCGGCGATGACCAACTGGCAGACGACGACCGGGCGCGACGCGAACTCGGTGTACGGCGACCCGCTTTACTCGGCGCCGACGTCCCCGACGTTCGACCTGTCGATCCCGTTCAATTCGCCCGCGGTCGATCTCGGCCCGACCGGGACCGGCGTGATCGTCGACATCAACAACAGCCCGCGCGTCGGCGCGTCGCCGGACTCCGGCGCCTTCGAGGCGCCGTTGCCGGGCCTGACCGCGGCGTTCTCGCCGAGCGCGACTTCGGGCGCGGCGGCGTTCACGGTGACGTTCACCGATCAATCGAGCGCGGTGGGCGTCGGCGCGGCGAACAGCTGGTCGTGGGACTTCGAGAACGACGGCGTGCCGGACAGCGCGTTGCAGAACCCGACGCACATCTACTTCGCGCCGGGCGTCTACACCGTGAAGCTGACGGTCTCCAACGGGATCGATACGTCCTCGATCACGCTGTCGAACCTGATCACCGTCGGGCCCTATGAGCTGACCGCGTTCTCGAACGGCGTCGGCGATCTCACGATCACCGGCGTCCCCGCGATCGGCGCGCCGGGCGCGCTCACCTACTACACCCTGCTGTCGCTGACGACGACGGGTCCTGTGGGCGGCGGCGAGATCCTCGGCATCACCTGGGACTTCCTGACCGCGGCGACGGTGACCTGGCCGCTCGGCGTCGGCGATCCGAT
>DASPNK010000480.1:0-4712 GCA_035626575.1 Planctomycetota bacterium
CGCCACCCGCGCTTCGACGAGATCGCCCGCGAGTCGCTCCGCAACATCGTGGAGCAGTGCGAGTCGCTGAAGCGCATCGCGCAGAACTTCGCCAGCTTCGCCGCCTTCCCGCAGTCGCGGAAGGAACGGCGCGCCTTCGGGCGGCTGGTCGCCGACGCGGTCCGCCTCTACGCGCCGGAGCGGCCCGACGGGCCGCGAGTGGTCGTCTCGCTCGACGTCCCGCGCGACGTGCACGTGCTCGCCGACGAAGACGAGCTGCGCCGCGTGTTCCTGAATCTTTTCAACAACGCCTTCGAGGCGATGGGTCCGACCGGCACGCTGTCGGTGGCGGCCTCGGTGCGCGGCGAAGAGCCCGACCTCGTCGCGCAGGTGCGCATCTGCGACACCGGCCGCGGCATCCCCGAAGAGCACCGCGAACGCCTGTTCGAGCCCTACTTCTCCACCCGCACCGGCGGCACCGGGCTCGGCCTCGCGATCTGCCGGAAGATCATGCACGGGCACCGCGGCGACGTCGCGTTCGAGCCCGCTCCGGGCGGCGGCGCCTGCTTCGTGCTCACCCTTCCCTGCTTCCGCACCGCGGGCGCCGGGGAGGCGTCGTTCGATCCGTTCGGCGACACGCGCACCGTGCATCGCGGCTGACGCCGCGGACGTCGCCGCGCGACCCGTCGAACGTCACTTGCCGTCGCGCGGCGGCTTCGTCGCGCCGCGCCCGAAGTTCTGCGTCCAGAAGTTCCCGTCCTCGGCGTAGCCGACGCCGAGATGCGTCCAGCCGCCGCCGAGCAGATTGCGGTGGTGGCCCGACGATCGGATCCAGCCGAGCACCGCGCCTTCGGGCGTGCCCGCGCCGCGCGCGATGTTCTCGCTGACCGATCCGCCCCACCCTGCGAGCCGGGCGCGATCGCCGGGGGAGCGGCGCCCCGCCGTGGGGGATTCGTGCGCGAAGTACTTGAGGCGGGACATCTCTTCGCTGTGCCCGCGCGCGGCGAGGACCAGCTTGTCGTCGATCATCACCGCGCGCCGGCCCATCATCAGCCGGTAGGCGTTGGTCAGCCGGTGGACTTCGCGTTCGAACTCCCCGATCACCTCCGTGCGGCCGGCGTTCCAACGTTCGATCTCCTTCGAGTCCTCGAGGATCGAACGGGTCTTCGCGTCGGGGCCGAATTCGTGGACGGCGAGCCGCCGATCGATCGCGGCGAAGACGCCTTCGGCCGGCAATTCGAGCCCGAACTCGCGCGCCGTCGCCGCGACGGCGCGTTGATCGTCCGCGAGGTTCGCCGCTTCCGTGCCCGGCTTGACGAACAGCCGGGACGGCGTGGACCAGACTTCGCGCACCGCCTCGATGAGGCGGTCGACCTCGGCCTGCACCTGCTCCTGGTTCGGACCGTAGGGATACGGGTACCGGGCCTCGTCGAAGACGAGGTCGAGCGCGGCTTTCCGCCGCGTTTCCAGCTCCTGAAAAAGCGCGGCCCGCGCCGGCTCCAGGGCGCCGCCTTTCACCGCGGGAAGTTCCTCGACCTTCCGGAGGTTCGCCTCGGAGCGCGCCTGGAGTCCGCGTTTCAGCGCCTCCTCGCCGCGGGCGCCGAGCCCTCTCAGCTTGACCGCCGCGCCGCCGAACGCGCCGTAAGGGGCCGCCGCGAGCTCGGTCGACGCGGCGTCGATCGCCGCCGCGAGCCGCGCCTCCTCCTCTTCGACCCGGGTCAGGAATCGGCCGTCGTACAGCGTGAAGCCGCCTTCGGGCGCCGGCATGCCGCGCGCCTCGGCGACCAGATGCGTCTGGCGCGCCGGCCACGACGCATCCCTCGCCGCGGCCCTCGCCAACGCGGCCAGCGCCGCGTCGGGACGCTTCACTTCGAGCCACCATTCGGCGAGCGCGCGTTCGTCCTCCGGCGGCAAGGCGAGCCGCGCGAGGATGGCCGTGAACCGATCCGCGTCGAGACGCGCCCAGGTCCAGCGCACACGCGCGCCGCCTCCCACGTCGAACTCGATCTGTCGGGCGTCGGCCGCCGTCAGCGACCCGGTCAGGTCGCGACCGAACGAGATCCCGCGGAGCTTCGCCTTCTCGGCGTTGAGCGTTTCCGTCAGTCGCTCTTTGAACCCCGCGATCCGGCGACAGCGGTCCGCACGCGCCCGAAGGCGTTCGGCGTCGGGTCCGCCCGCCGCGGCGGCGCTCTCGTACTCCTCCGCCGCCCGCGCGAAATCCCGCGCCACGAGCGCCGCGTCGCCGGCCGTCGCGGCGTCTTCCGCCGGGCGTCCCACCGGCGCTTCGGGCGCGGCGTCGCCTCCGGGGGCGGGCGCCGGCGTCGCGTTCGCGGCGAGCGCGTCTTCGGCGATCCGCGCCTTCAGCGGGGCCTCGCCGGCGGAACCGGCGTACAGCGCGGAGGCCGCGTTCAGCCGGCGCGCGCGTTCGGCGGGGTCGAGGTCGGCGCACGCGGCGATCAGTTTTGCGGCGGATTCGCGCGCCGCCGCGTCGGCGTGCGCGACGAGGGCGTCGCAGGCGGCCGCGTCGTCGGGAACGACCAGCGGCGAGGCGATCGCCTCGCGCACTCTGCGGGCCGCCTCGCCGAAACCGCCGTTGCGCTCGAGCGCCTCGACCTCGCGCGCCGCCTGCTCGAGGAACGCTTTCGAGGCCTCCCGCGCCGCGCGCTTGAGCTCGGCGCGCCGCGCTTCGAACGCGGAGGCGCGTACGACGTCGACGTACGGCAGATACGCCGCCCGCAGCTCCGCGTCGAGCTGCGACGACGGCGCGGCGCCGACGCGCGCGATCACGGCCGACATCCGCCCCTCCGCCTCCCCCTGTTTGCGTCGCGAGGCGGCCGCGGCGGCGCCGCGCCGGGCGGCCTCGTCGCGAAGAGCCGCGCGCGCCGAGCTCGCGGCGACTTTCTCGTACAGCGCGACCGCCTCGGCGTAGTCGCCCCGCGACTCCGCTTCGACCGCGGCCTTGTAGGCGTCGCGCGCCGCGCCTTCGTCACCGCGCGTCCAGGCGAAGGCGCCCCAGGCCGCGAGGCCGGCCGCCGCGAGCCAGGCGAGCGGGCCGAAGGCGAGCCGCCGCCGCGGCGCCGTCGGGCGCGCGGCCTCTTCCGTCGACGGCGCCTCGTCGGATTCAGAGGGCGGCGGCGCCGCGACGCGGACCTCCTCCGCCCGGAGCTGCGCGCCGCCCAAGCGGATTTCGTCCCCGGCCTTCAGCGCCACTTGAGACACCGTCTGCCCGTTGACGACGACCGCGCCCTCGCCGAGATCCGTCAACCGCCAGCGGTCGCCGACCGTGGAGAGGCGCGCATGCGCCGCGCCCACCCCGTCGTGCTCGAGCCGGAGATCGGCGTCCGGACCGCGCCCGATGACGAGCGTCTCTCCCGACTGGACGGCGAAAACGGTCCCGTCCGGGCGGATCAGGCGTAGGGGCACGCGGCGACTCTCCGTGACTGGCCGCCCGTCGATTCCGGCAGGTGCGGACGGCGCCGCCACTGTAGCGGGCGTGCGGAGAATCTCCCGGAGGTCCGGTCGGCTACGCCACGCCCTTCAGCACCGCGTCGGCCTGCAGGTAGACGTGGTAGAGCAGCAACGCGCCGTAGAACGCGAGCAGCATCCGGAGCGCCGGCTTCACGTGCGCGAAGTTCTTGTGCTGCACGAGGAACAGCAGGCAGACCGAAACGGCGAAGCACTTGGCCGCGAGGAACCAGCCGACGCCCCGCTCGAGCAGGTACCGCGCGACGGGGTTCGCCTCGGCCCCGCCGTAGCCGAGGTAAACGACCGTCAGCCAGGCGTCGAGGATGTTGAGCAGCAGCACGGAGGCCGCGAGCCAAAGGTCGGGCCTGGCGTAGCGGTCGACGTAAATGTTCCGATCCTCGCCGCGGCGGCGGCCTTTGGCGCGCCGGCCGCGCCACAGAAAGATCGAGAACATCGGCGTCGGACGGCCGCGGCGGTCCGCGCCCCGCCGCCGTTCGACGTAGGGCCAGCAGGCGTAGGGGCCGAGCAGCGCCGCGGCGTCGGCGTCCCGCGCGGGCGGCAGCGCGGACGCCGGGGCGCTCGGCGGCGGCCCGTCGGCGGTCCTCGCCGGGGCGGTGTCGACGGCTCGGACGGACATGGCGACGACCGCTTTATCGTCAGAAGCGCGGCGGCGCCGGCGATCGAACGCAAGTTTTCGACGCCATCGGGTCGAAAAGGAGAACGGCGCCCGCTTTCCACGCCGCGGCGTCGTTCTGCGAGAAATCCGATGCCCGCCAACAACGCCCTCATCGTCGCCGACGCCGATTCCGACCGCCGCCACGAGCTTGCGGACGCCCTCGAGGGCATGGGCTTCGACGTCCGCGTCGTCTCCGACGCTTCGGCCGCCCTCGACGCCTGCGAGTCCGCCGTCCCGTCGGCGGTCGTCTGCGACGTCCGGCTGCCCGGCGGAGGCGTCGACCTGATCCAGGCGCTCCGGTCGCGCATCGCCACCGCGGGCGTGCGCGTGGTGCTGACGCTCGACCCCGCCGATCAGACGCCGGCGAACCGCGCGCGCTTCGCCGCCGCGGACGCGGCGCTCGTGCGGCCGTTCCAACCTCGCACGCTGGCGGCCTGCCTCCGCACGCTCGAAGCCGAAGCGGAGCTGTTCTCGGGCGGCGACGACGACGGCCAGGCGGACGTGGCCGGGTTCTTCGAGATCGCCGACGCGAAGGCCCGCCGCGAGAATCCGCTGCTGCCGCAGCTGGTCGACGCGATGACGGGCCTCTGGA
>DASPNK010000481.1:0-2753 GCA_035626575.1 Planctomycetota bacterium
CCCGCCGAATCCGAGTTGCGTCGTCAGCTCGACGAAGCCCATCGGAACGCCGAAGAACCACCCGTTCGGGAAGGTCACCGCCGCCGGCAGCCCGACGTGCAGGATGTCGAGCGTGATCGCCGAGTACGCCACGGCGCCCGGAGGCCCGTCGACGTTCTCGAGCTGCAGCGAGCCGGAGCCGAACGGCGCCGACCACACGTGCACGTACTCGCAGTGGATGTTGATGTCGAAGTTGCCCGTGGCGCCCGCCCAGCCGCCGACCTGGATGTAGTAGGTGTTGCCGACCGTCGCGGGGAAATTGATGTACGACTGCAGCGTGCCCGCGCAGGGGCCCGCGCCCGCGTCGTCGTTACAGGCGACTTCCACGCCGGGGCAGTTGTCCCAGACCGTCACGACCGTGTCGAGCGGGCTGCCGCAGGTCTCGATGATCAGGTTGCCCGTGCACGTCGGCGTGAACGTGAACCAGACGTCGGGACCGGCGATGCCGCAGGACGGATTCGGCAGCGACGGCGTCGCGGTGAAGTTGTTGAAGCCGGTGTTGAGGCCGGTGGTCAACGGAATCGCGCCCGCGCACTCGTCGTTGGCCGCGCCGGGCAACTCGACGATGGCGATCGCGCCCGAGACGGGCGAACCGCCGATCCAGTTGCCGACCTGGATGTAGTAGGTGTTGCCCGCGCTGATCCCGAACAGCACCTCCGACTGGTTGACGCCGCAGTTCGGCGAACCGTCGGCGCACGCGATCTCGGTCGTCGGGGGGCACGACGTCGTGTCCCAGATGCCGATGTAGGTGTCGACGCCCGCCGTCGTGAAGCCGCCCGGCGCGACCGTCGACGTCGAGCAGTTCGACACCACCGCGATGCCGCTCATCGTCGCGGTGTAGGTGAACCAGTAATCGAACACGTCGGTAAGACCGTTGCAGCCGGAGATCGGTCCGGTGACCGTGAACCCCGTCGAGTCGTAGGGGTACACGCCGGGGCCGACCGTGGTGACGTCGGGGTTGCTGCAGTCGTCGCCGAGCGTCGACTGCGCGACGAGGGACGAAGCGAGCAACGCGGCGACGGCCAAGGGGGCCGCCGCGCGGCGGAACTTCGAGGACATGGAACGCTCCTGAGACGGCGGCGCGCCGCGGAATGACGGCGGCCGTTGTCGCGCCGCGGGGAGCGGCGCGTCGCAGCGCTCTCATCAGCCGCTGCGACGGCGGGGAGCCTACTCGGAGTCACGGACCGCCGAACATATTTTTTCCGCGCGCCCGAGGAGCTTTTTCGGATTCGCGCACCACGAAGACGCGCGGCGACGTAGCAGCGGGAAGCCGCGCCCGCGGCGTCCGCAATCGCGCGCGGCGCGGCGTGCAGATCGCAGGAAATGAGAACGGGCCGGTCGCGGCGCGACCGGCCCGTCGAGGCGGCGGCGTCGACGCCCGCGGGCGTCGACGCGCGTCGGATCAGTTGATGGTGTACGCCGTCGGCGCGGTGGTGTCCGCGACGGAGGTGAACCCGGTCGCCGGATCGAACGCCACGCCGACCGACCACAGGTTCGCCCCGATGAACGCCGAGACGAATCCGCCCGGCAGGTCGAGGTTGAGCGAGTAGCCCGTCGGCGACAGCAACGAGAGGAACGGCTGCGGCGGCGGCAGCGTCAGCTGGGTCAGGAGCTCCGTGAAGGAGATCGGCACGCCGTAGAACCACCCGTTGGGGAAGGTCACGGCCGCCGGCAGACCCGGGTGCAGGATGTCGAGCGTGATGGCCGAGTACGCGATCGCGCCCGGAGGCCCGTCGACGTTCTCGAGGCGCAGCGAGCCCGAGCCGTTCGGCGTCGACCACTGGTGGATGTACGTGCAGTGCACGTTCAGCTGGAAGCCGCCCGTCTGCGCGTTCCAACCGCCGACCTCGATGTAGTAGGTGTTCCCCGCGAGCACCGGCACCGACACGAACGACTGCAGCGTGAACTGGCAGGGGCCCGTGCCGCCGGCGTCGCCGTTGCAGCCGACCTGCACGCCGGTTCCCGGGCAGCCGTCCCACACCGCGATCTCGGTGTCGAGGCCCGAGCCGCACGTCTCGACCACGAGGTTGCCCGAGCAGGTCGGGACGAACGTGTACCACACGTCCGCGCCCATGAACCCGCACGAAGCCATCTGCGGCGAGTTGGTCGCGCCCACGTTGTTGAGGCCCGTGTTCAGACCGTACGCCAGCGGGATCGCGCCGGTGCACTCGTCGTTAGCCGGCGGGAGGATCTCCACGATGGACACGCCGCCGGTGTTCGCCGTCGCCGAGCCCCACGTGCCGACCTGAACGTAGTAGGTGTTGCCCGCCACGATCGGGAAGGTGATCTCCGACTGCGCGACGCCGCACTGCGGCGAACCGTCGGCGCACGCGAGCTGCGCCGTCGGCGGGCAGGTCGCCCCGTCCCATGCCGCGAGGTAGGTGTCCGTCGGGGACGCCGAGCCGCCCGGCGCGGTCGACGAGCTCGGGCAGTTCGACGCCACCGCGAGGCCCGTGATCGAGGCCGTGAAGGACATCCAGAAGTCGGTCGGATCCGGTCCGCCGATCGCCGAGCAGGACGCCTGCGGGCCCGGGGCCACGAAGCCGGCCGAGCTGTAGGGCGTCACGCCGGGGACGGCGGCGGCCACGGCGACGCTGCAGTCGTCGCCCGGGCCGGCCGGCGGCGGCGGCACGTTGACGACGATCGACACGCTGCCGGTGACGGCGAGGTTGCTGCCCCAGTTGCCGACCTGGACGTAGTACGTGTTGCCGGCG
>DASPNK010000482.1:0-7220 GCA_035626575.1 Planctomycetota bacterium
CGCGGCGCCCGCCCCCGCGCCCGCCGCGAGGTCGAAGGCGTGGTCGCTCGAAGACGCCGCGTCCGCATGGGAGCGCGTCTTCCGCACTCTGCAGGCGTCGCAGCCGCGCATCGCCGCCGCCGTCGACGGCGGAGCGCCGACGGCGGCGGGCGCCGGCGAGATCGTCGTCGAGCTGCCGCCGGGGCGGCAGTTTCAGAAGCGCACGCTGGAGCAGCCCGAAACCCGCGCCGCCGTGGAGAAGCTCCTCGCGGAGGAGGCGGGCGGCCCGGTCCGCGTGCAGTACCGGGTCGCCGAGGCGTCGGGCGACTTCGCGCGGCGCGCACCGAAGAAAGACGTGTACTCCGACCCCGGGGTGCGCAAGGTCCTCGACGCCTTCGACGGCGGCGTGATCCACGTGCAGGGAGACAAGGAATGACCGGGTTCAATCCGCAGGCCATGATGCAGCAGGCCCGCAAGATGCAGGAGGACATGGCGCGGGTGCAGAAGGACCTCGCCCAGCGCATGGTGGAAGGCGCCGCGGGGAACGGTCTCGTGTCGGTCGTGATGAACGGCCTGCAGGACGTCCAGGCGGTCCGCATCCGCAAGGACGCCGTCGACCCCGACGACGTCGAAATGCTGGAGGACCTGGTCACCGTGGCGCTCAAGGCCGCGCTGGAGAAGTCGCGCGAGCTGCAGAAGGCGGAGACCGCGAAAGTCACCGGCGGGCTCGGCGGCATGGGCGGCCTTTTCGGCTGACGACGGTACGCTTCGGTCGTCATGCCCGGTTTCCCCGAAGAGCTGCAGCGCCTGATCGGCGAGCTGGGCCGCCTGCCGGGGGTCGGGCAGAAAAGCGCGGAGCGTCTGGCGTTCTTCCTGCTCAAAGGCGAGGCCGCCGACGCGTACAAACTCGCGGACGCGATCCGCGCCGCCCGGGACGCCCTTCGGCCCTGCCGGGACTGCTTCAACGTCTCGGCGGGCGAGCGCTGCGCCGTGTGCGCGGATCCCGCCCGGGATCGAGGCGCGGTGATGGTGGTCGAGCATCCCCGGGACCTCATGGCTTTCGAAGCGATGGGGCGCTGGAAGGGCGTCTATCACGTGCTTCTCGGGCGCCTCGCGCCCCATGAAGGGCAGGGGCCGGAGCACACGTCCGCCGCGGCGCTCGAGGCGCGCGTCCGGAAAGGCGGCGTCCGCGAGGTGGTGCTCGCCACCAACCCCGACGCCGAAGGCGACGCGGCGGCGCTTTACCTCGAGCGGCGCCTCGCGGGCGCGCCGGGCGTGACGGTGACGCGCCTCGCCCGCGGGCTCGGCACGGGCGGGTCGATCGAATACGCCGGGACCGAAGTGCTGGCCGAGGCGCTCGCGTTGCGCAGGCCGTCGTCGGGCAAGGGTCCGGCGCACGGCGCGCCGGAGGGCGCCTGATGGGCATGGACGTCCGCATGGGCCTCGGCCTCGGGCTCGGCCAGCGGCTGGACCTGCGCCTCGCGCCGCAGATCATCCAGTCGATCGAGCTGCTCCAGCTGCCGTCGCTCGACCTCCTCGACATGATCCAGCAGGAGCTGGACGTGAACGAGTTCCTCGAAGCGGCGCCGCGCACCGACGCTCCCGCCGAGGACGGCCGCGCGGCGAAGATCGAAGCGGAGCGAGCCCGCGAGGAGGGCGTCGCGGTCAAGGAGTCGGAGGCGCCGGCGGAGGAGTACGCGGGCGCCGAGGAGCTCGACGGCTGGCAGGACATGGCCGACCGTCGGCCGCGATCGTCGGACGAAGATCCGGGCGCCGACAAGATCGAGGCGATGAACAACACCGCTTCCGCCGGAGCGACGCTCCAGGAGTCGGTGCTCGAACAGTTCAAGCTCCTCCCCGAGGCGGAGAAGTACCTGCCGCTCGCGGAGCAGATCGCGTTCAACCTCGACGACCGCGGCTACCTCGCGTGCCCGCTGGAAGAGGCCGTGCGTCCGCATTCGGACCGCTACACGGCCGAAGACGCCGAACGCGCGTTGACCCTGGTGCAGGGGCTGGAGCCGCGGGGCGTCGGCGCGCGCACGCCCGAGGAGTGCCTGCTGCTCCAGCTCGATCCTTCGCATCCGCGCTACGAGGAGCAACGGACGCTGCTCGAGCGGCACTACGACGACCTCCGGAAGAACCGGCTTCCGCAGATCGCGCGCAAGATGAATCTCGAGGTCGACGAGCTGAAGGATCTCCTCCGGACGCTGTCGCACCTCACCCTGCGCCCGACGCTCCGACGCGTCGAGGAGCGCAACCGCTACATCCGCCCGGACGTGATCGTCGACTGGTCGGCGGACGGCTACGAGGTGCGTCTCGCCAACGAGTACATCCCCGAGCTTCGCCTCGCGCCCGAGTACAAGCTCGCGTTGCAGGCGAAGGCGGCGGGGAAGGACTACCGCGACTACGTCAAGAAAAAGGTCGACTCGGCGCGGGCGTTCATCATGGCCGTCGAGAAGCGGCAGAAGACGCTGCTCGAGGTGGCGAAGCGGATCGTCCACTATCAGCGCGAGTTCCTCGACTACGGCCCGCACTACCTGCGGCCGCTGAAGATGCAGGAGGTCGCCACCGACCTCGGCATCCACGTCTCCACCGTGTCGCGCGCCGCGTCGGGCAAATACATGCAGACGCACCGCGGCATCTTCGCCCTCAAGGACTTCTTCACCGGCGGCACGCAGGGGCTCGACGGCGAGGTCGAGTCGCGGCAATCGGTGAAGCAGAAGGTGAAGGAGCTCTGCGACGCCGAGGACAAGGCGAATCCGCTGTCCGACGACGACATCGTCGAGAAGCTGCGTTCGATCCACGGCGTCGAGGTCGCGCGGCGCACGGTGACCAAGTACCGCAAGGCCCTCGGCATCGCCTCGTCGCGCCAACGCCGCACCTTCTAGGAACGGAAGCGCAGGTTCGCACGCCCCGCGCAGCGGAGCGACGAATCCGCTTCGCGCAGCTTCGAGCGACGTCGACGAGGCGCCTTCCGTCGATCGCCTCCCCGCGCACACCCGCCCCCTCGCAGCCCCATCGGAACCGACCGATCCCGCGGCTACCATCGCGCCGCATGAGCGGCGAATCCCGCGAGCCGCGCGCGCCCGGCGCGCCCTCCCGTCCCCCCGCGGCTCCGCCGGAGCGCCGCACCGCGTCCGGCTTGCCGGTGAAGCCCCTGTACTCGGGGCCTGGCGACGACGCGCGGCTCGGGCGTCCCGGCGAGTTTCCGTTCCTTCGCGGCGTCTACCCGACGATGTATCTCGGGCGCCCCTGGACCATGCGCCAGTACGCCGGGTTCTCGACCGCGAAGGAGACGAATGCGCGCTTCCGCTTCCTCCTCGCCGCCGGCCAGACCGGGCTTTCGACGGCGTTCGACCTTCCCACCCAGATGGGATTCGACCCGGACGACCCCGTCGCGACGTGGGAGGTGGGGAAGGTCGGCGTGAGCGTCGCGTGCCTCGACGACGCGCTCGAGCTGTTCGACGGCATCCCGCTCGACCGCGTGTCGACGTCGATGACCATCAACGCCACCGCCGCGATCCTCCTCGCGCTGTACGTCGCGGTCGGCCGGCGCCAGGGCGTCCGCGAAGCGACGCTCTCCGGCACGATCCAGAACGACATCCTCAAGGAGTACGCGGCCCGCGGGACGTTCCGCTTCCCGCCGCAGCCGTCGCTCCGGCTCATCACCGACGTCTTCGAGGACGCGTCCGACCGCCTGCCGCAGTTCAACACGGTCAGCGTGAGCGGATACCACATCCGCGAAGCGGGGGCGACCGCGCCGCAGGAGCTGGCGTTCACGATCGCCGACGGGCTCGAGTACGTGCGCGCCGCCGTCGCGAGGGGGCTCGACGTCGACCGCTTCGCGCCGCGGATGTCGTTCTTCTTCAACGCGCACAACGACTTCTTCGAGGAGATCGCCAAGTTCCGCGCGGCGCGGCGGCTTTGGGCGACGGAAATGAAGGCGCGCTTCGCGCCGAAGGACGCGCGCAGCCTGATGTGCCGGTTTCACGTGCAGACCGCGGGCTCGACCCTCACCGCCGACCAGCACGAGAACAACGCGGTGCGCGTCACGTTGCAGGCGCTGGCCGCGGTCCTGGGCGGCACGCAGTCCCTGCACACCAACGGCCGCGACGAAGCGTTGTCGCTGCCGTCGGAGGCGTCGGCGCTGCTGGCGCTGCGGACGCAGCAGATCATCGCCGAGGAGTCGGGCGTCACCGCGACCGCGGATCCCCTGGGCGGGTCGCCGTTCGTGGAGGACCTCACCGACCGGGTCGAGGCCGAAGCCCGGGCGCTCCTCGCCGAGATCGACCGGCTGGGCGGCGCCGCGAAGGCGATCGAAGCCGGCTTCTATCAGCGCGAGATCCATCGCTCGGCGTACCGCGCGCAGCGCGAGATCGAGCAGGGGACGCGGATCGTCGTCGGCGTGAACAAGTACCGCGTCGACGAGGCGCCGGCCGAGCCGGCGTTCCGCACCGACGACGGCGCGTCGGAGGCGCGCGCGGCTCGCGTGCGGGAGGTCCGGTCGCGACGCCCGCACGGCGCCTTCGACGACGCGATGTCCCGGCTCGACCGCGCGGCGCGGGGCTCGGAGAACCTCTTCCCGCGCATCCTCGAGGCCGTCGAGGCGCAGGCGACGCTGGGGGAGATCTGCGCCCGCCTCGAACGCGTCTTCGGCCGGCACCGCGAGGCGGCGGTCCTGTGAGCGGCGTCGATCGTCTCCGCGAACTGGGCGGCCCCGCGATCCTCGGCGTCGAACACGTCGCGATCGCCGTCCCCGACCTCGACGCCGCTCTGACGACGTGGCGCGACCGTCTCGGGTTCGCGCTCGTCGGCGTCGAGCCGGTCCCCGAGCAGCAGGTGACGACCGCGCGCCTCGAGCTGGGCCCGCACTGCGTCGAGCTGGTGGCGCCGACGTCTCCCGACTCCCCGGTCGGCCGCTTCCTGACGAAGCGCGGACCGGGCCTGCATCACGTCTGCCTCGACGTCGTCGGGATCGAGGCGCTGCTGGCCCGTCTCGCCGCGGCGGGGGTCGAGTTGATCGACCGCGCGCCGAAACGCGGAGCGCACGAGCGCCTGATCGCGTTCGTGCATCCGCGGGCGACCGGCGGCGTCCTGGTCGAGCTGTCCGAAAAGGCCTGAGGCCGCGCGGCGCGCGCCTCGATTGAGGGGCGCCGGCGCGCCGCTACGATGCGCCCTTCCGCGGCCCGGCGCCGGCGTCCCGCTCGTGACGCGCGCCCGTCCAGAGGGCCGCCGCGAGACCCAAGTGGCCAAGAATCCCCGCGACGTCCTCGCCGAGATGCGAGCCGCGGCCCGCCTCGGCGGCGGGCAGGCGAAGATCGACGCGCAGCACAAGCGCGGCAAACTCACCGCGCGCGAGCGCCTCGACCTCCTGCTCGACCCGGGCTCGTTCGTCGAGTTCGACATGTTCGTCACGCACCGGTGCACGGACTTCGGGATGGAGAAGCAGCGCATCCCGGGCGACGGCGTGGTGACGGGCTACGGGACGATCGGCGGGCGGCACGTCTACGTCTTCTCCCAGGACTTCACCGTTTTCGGCGGCAGCCTCTCCGAGGCGCACGCGCAGAAGATCTGCAAGGTGATGGACCTCGCCATGAAGACGGGGCGGCCGGTGATCGGCCTCAACGACTCGGGCGGCGCGCGCATCCAGGAGGGCGTCGCGTCGCTCGGGGGCTACGCCGACATCTTCCTGCGCAATACGCTGGCGTCGGGCGTCGTGCCCCAGATCAGCGCCGTGCTCGGGCCGTGCGCGGGCGGCGCCGTCTACTCGCCCGCGATCACCGACTTCGTGGTGATGACCGAGGCGACGTCCTACATGTTCATCACCGGCCCCAACGTGGTGAAGACGGTGACGCACGAGGACGTCGGCTTCGAAGAGCTGGGCGGCGCCTCGGTGCACGCCGCGAAGTCCGGCGTCTCGCACTTCACGGCGGCGGGCGACGCCGAGGCCCTCGCCCTCGTGCGCGAGCTGCTCGGCTTCCTCCCGCTGAACAACATGGAGGATCCGCCGCGCGTCGCCCCGACCGACGATCCGCGGCGCATGGATCCGGCCCTCGACGCGCTGGTGCCGGAGAATCCCAACAAGCCCTACGACATGAAGGACGTCGTCGCCCGCATCGTCGACGACGGCCGCTTTCTCGAGGTGCAGGCGGATTTCGCCCGCAATCTGATCGTGGGTTTCGCGCGGCTGGACGGCCGCCCGGTCGGCGTCGTGGGCAACCAGCCGGCGATGCTGGCGGGCGTGCTCGACATCGACGCTTCGACGAAGGGCGCGCGCTTCGTCCGCTTCTGCGACTGCTTCAACATCCCGCTGATCACCTTCGAGGACGTGCCGGGGTTCCTTCCCGGCGTCGCGCAGGAGCACGGCGGCATCATCCGCCACGGCGCGAAGCTGCTCTACGCCTACTGCGAAGCGACGGTGCCGAAGATCACCGTGGTGACCCGCAAGGCCTACGGCGGCGCCTACGACGTGCTGAACTCCAAACACGTGCGCGGCGACCTCAACCTCGCGTGGCCGACCGCCGAAGTCGCGGTGATGGGGCCGAAGGGCGCGGTGGAGATCATCTTCAAGGCGCGGATCGAGCAGGCCTCCGACAAGGCGGCCGAAGAGGAGCGCCTCGTCGCCGACTACCGCGAGAAGTTCGCCAGCCCCTTCGCGGCGGCGTCGCGCGGATACCTCGACGACATCATCGAGCCGCGCGAGACGCGGCCGCGACTGATCCAGGCGCTGGCGCTTCTCGAGAGCAAGCGGGACCGCAACCCGCCGAAGAAGCACGGCAACATCCCGCTGTGAGCGGCGAATGACTCCGATGACGACGCCTGCGCTGCCGCGGAAGATCCTCGTCGCCAACCGCGGCGAGATCGCGCTCCGGGTGATCCGCGCCGCCCACGAACTGGGCATCCCGACGGTCGCCGTCTTCTCCGACGCCGACCGCGACGCGCTGCACGTTCGGGTCGCCGACGAGGCGATCGGCCTCGGCGAGCCGGCGCCGCTCAAGAGCTACCTCGACCAGGGCAAGATCGTCGCCGCCGCGCGCCGCACCGGGGCCGACGCGATCCATCCCGGCTACGGCTTCCTGTCGGAGAACGCGACCTTCGCCGCCCGCTGCCGCGACGAAGGGCTGGTCTTCATCGGCCCGTCGCCGGAGTCGATCCACGCGATGGGCGACAAGGTGCGCTCGCGCGAACTGATGGCGAAGGCGGGCGTGCCGCTCGTGCCGGGCGTCAACGACGTTTCGCGC
>DASPNK010000483.1:0-3455 GCA_035626575.1 Planctomycetota bacterium
GATCCCGTCACGCCGTGGGCCACCGTCAAGGTGACCGCGCCGTCCGCGTCCGTCGTCGGGGTGCGGAGCTCCTTGAGCGCGGAGGGCCCGCGCCGCGCCTCTAGCGCGGTGCGACCCTCGGCGACGACCTGCAGGCGCATCCGGTGCAACGCCACGGGTCGACGCTCCGCGTCGAGCAATCTGAGCCTGCAGAGGGCGTAGGCCTGCGGCGGCGGCAAGACGACGAGGAACTCGCGGACGCCTGCCGGGACGGTCGCCGTCGTCGTCGACGAGGCGCCCGCCGCCGCTTCCACGGCGACCCGCACCGTCGATCCCGCGACGAATCCCGCGACCGAGGTACGACCGCCGACGAAACGCCGCGATCCGGACGTCGCCGTCGCCGATCCGGCGCCGACCGCGGCGGCCCAGGTCAGCGTCAGCTCGCCGTGCGGCGCGACGGCGTCGGCCGCGGCGCGCACTTCGACGTGCATGAGGACTCCGCCGTCGACCGTCAGCTCGCACGTCGTCGGCCCGTCCGCGTTCCACTGGAACGCGGCGGGCGCCTCGTGTTTCGGGCGGCCGGCGTAGCCGAGCTGCAGTTCGGCGGCGTCGTACGCCGCGTCGATCGGGTCGACCTCGAACGTGCAACGCCCGTCCGCGTCGGTCCATCCCCACGCGCCCGACGAAGGCAGGGCGTCTTCGGCGAACACGAACACGTCGGCAGCCGGCGTTCCGTCGACGCGCCTCGCGACGACATCCACCTCGCGGACGACGCGTAGCAGGATCGTCCTCTCGGCATCCGCCGTCGGCGCCTCATGCAGGAAGACGCCGCCGGCGAGACGCCCTGCGCGAGCGCGGAGATCGACCGAACCTGCGGCCACCGGCAATCGGCAGCGGCCTTCGCCGTCGGTGCGCGCGGCGGCGCGCGGCGCCCTTCGCGGAAGCCGCGACCCGGGAGTCGGCGACGCCGCCGCCGAATGCGCGTCGAACGCCTCGACGTCGGCGCCGGCGATCGGCGCTCCGCCGTCGTCAGTGACGCTCACGACGAACGTCGGCCGTCGCGGCGAGACCGCCGACCGGTCGATCAGGCGCGGCGACGCGTCGTCGTCGTCCGAGAACGGCGCCGCAACGATCGAGGGCGGCGGCGGGGCGAATCGGCCTCCGACGCGGAGGTCGGCATCGGACGCGGCGGACGACGCAGGCGGCGCCGAATCCGCATCGGTCGGCGCCGCGTCGCCGCCTCCGCGGTCCGTCCACGCCGCGACGACGAGGACGACGACCGCCACCGCCGCAAACCCGACGGCGACGCCGCGCGGCGAGACGAAGCTCGACGCGCGGTCGCCGGAGACCGGGTCAGGACATCTCATCGATCTCGCGGACGTCGAGGTGGGCGCCGAATTCGACGTGCGGGCAGGTCGAGGCGATCTTCACCGCCTCGTCGAAATTCGCGGCCTTGATGATGTAGAAGCCGCCCACGACTTCCTTCGACTCGGCGTAGGGGCCGTCGACGACCGTCGCCTTGCCGTTCCGCGAGCGGATGCGCTTGCCGCCTTCGTCCTTCAGCTTCTCGCCGGAAAGGACGCGCCCTTCCTGGCGCATCTTGCCGGTCCAGGCGACGTACTTGGCGATCACGGCCTCCATCTGGGCCGGCGTCACGTCCTTGTAGGCGGAGGGATCGTCGGCGAGGAGGAGCATGTAGCGGGGCATCGAACGGGTCCTTTCCGGCTTCGGGGGGAAGCCTATCGCGACCGAGGACGAACGGGCCGGCGCCGGATCGACGCCGCCGCCGAAAAAAAGGCGCCGCCCGCCCGGGGAGGGGCCGTCGCCGGGACGCCGTAAGATCCGGTCGCGCGCCGGTGCGGCGCGCCCCTCGCGAGACCCTCCCGATGACGTCATCCCGCCTCCCCCGCTTCGCGGCGTTCGCGGTCCTGTTCGCCTGCACGCTCCCCGCCTTCGCGCAGGATCCCGCCGCGGGCGAGCCCCGAAAGATGGGCCCCTTCACGATCGTGAAGGAAGTCGACCGCACGCCGGTGCTCAACCAGGGGCAGACCGGCACCTGCTGGTCGTTCGCCACCGTCTCGTTCCTCGAGACCGAGGTGAAGCGCCTCTCCGGGAAAGACGTCGATCTCTCCGAGATCTGGTTCGCGCGCTGCGCGATCCTGGAAAAGGCGCGCCGGTACCTTGAGAAGGGCGGCGAGGCGACGTTCGGCGAAGGCGGCCTCGCGCACGACTGCACCGAGCTGATGAAGATCTACGGCGCCGTTCCGGAGTCGGTCTGGTCCGGGCTTCCGGCCGGCCGGAAGGCGCACAACCACGGCGAGATGTTCACGGTGCTGAGCGGCGCCCTGAAGGCGATCGCCAAGCCGAAGGAGGCGCCGGCGGCCGACGCGGCGCCGACGACCGCCGCCGGCGGCGAAGGTGCGGCGTCGGCGACGTCGAAGCCCGCCGCGCCGAAGAAGAAGCGTCCCGTGTCGGCCGGCGTCATGCGCGCCGTCGAAGCGATCGTCGACAGCTACCTCGGCGCGCCGCCGACGACCTTCGAGGTCGACGGCAAGACCTACGACCCGAAGACGTACGCGGCCGAGGTGCTCAAGCTCGTCGGCGACGACTACGTCGAGGTGATGGCGTTCGGCACGGCGCCGTTCGGCGGCAAGGCGAAGCTCGAGGTTCCGGACAACTGGCTCGACTGGGACCAGTACGCCAACATCACCATCTCCGAGTTCCTCAACGCCATGAACGGGGCGCTCGAAAGCGGCTACTCGGTCGCGCTCGACACCGACGTCAGCGAGCCCGGCTTCGAGGCCATGGCGGGCGTCGGCCAGATCGCGGAGAAGGTGAAGGAAGGCAAGTCGACGAAGACGGTGCTGAGCGACTGGGAGAAGAACCCCGAAGCCATCACCCAGGAGATGCGCGACGCGTGGTTCAAGGACGGCTCGACGACCGACGACCACCTCATGCACGTCGTCGGAGTCGCGCGTCACGAAGACGGCCGGCGCTTCTACCTCGTGAAGAACTCGTGGGGCCCGAAGGTCGGTCCCTTCGGCGGCTACGTCTTCCTCTCCGAAGCGTTCGTCCGCGCGAAGGCGCTGTCGATCATGGTGCACCGCGACGCGTTGAAGTCGAAGACCTGACCGCGCGCCGCGGCGCGGCCGGCGGACCGGGATCGCAGGCTCGCCCGCGTCCTCCGAAGCAGGTTCGTCACGCGCTTCGCGTGTGGCGAACCTGCGCTCCTTCGACAGACGCCTCGCCGACGCGTGACGGATCCTCGCCGCCCCGGAGCGCAGGTCCGCACGCCCCGCGAAGCGGAGCGACGAACCTGCTTTCGCGAAACTTCGACCGTCCTCGGCACGGCTGTCGAGCGCAGAGCTCCCTTCGGCCGGACTTTTCCTAGAAGTTCGCCGGCGAATCGGCCGGTCGAACGTGGTGGGCGTGGACCTCGCCCATGATCGAATCCCGCTCCGTCCGACGACCGACCC
>DASPNK010000484.1:0-4266 GCA_035626575.1 Planctomycetota bacterium
TCCATGCCGTCGCGGATGAGCGTCGTCGCGCGCGCGACCTCGTCCGCGGGCGCGTCGAACACGAGTTCGTCGTGCACCTGCAGCACGAGTCGAGTGCGGAAGCTCTCGTCGCGGAGGCGTCGGTGGATGCCGATCATCGCCGCCTTGATGAGGTCCGCGGCGGAGCCCTGGATCGGCGTGTTCACCGCCATGTTCTCGGCCTGCGAGCGGAGCATGCCGTTGGGCGAGTCGAGGTCGGGGATCGGCCGTCGCCGGCCGAACAGCGTGACCGCGTAGCCGAGTCTCCGCGCCTCCGCCTTCAAGCCGTCGAGGTACCCGCGGATGCGCGGGAACGCGGCGAAGTAGCGCTCGATGAACGCCTTCGCCTCGTCGAGCGTCATGCCCGTCTCGCGCGCGAGGCGCTGCGGTCCCATGCCGTACAGGACGCCGAAGTTGATCGCCTTGGCGCGCCCGCGGGTCGCCGCGTCGACCTGCTCCGGCGCGACGCCGAACACGCGCGCCGCGGTCTCGCGATGGATGTCGCGCCCGGCCCGAAACGCCTCGCAGAGCGCCTCGTCTTCGGAGAAGTGGGCGAGCAGGCGCAGCTCCACCTGCGAGTAGTCGGCGGAGATGAGCTTGCCGTCGGAGTCGGTGGGGAGGAACGCGAGGCGGATGCGCCGCCCCGCCTCGGTGCGGATCGGGATGTTCTGCAGGTTGGGGTCGCTCGACGACAGGCGCCCCGTCGCCGCCACCGCCTGATTGAACGAGGTGTGGATGCGGCAGTCGTCGCCGCACAGCTCGGGGAGCGGCGCGACGTAGGTCGACACCAGCTTCGACATCGAGCGCCACTCGATGATCTTCGCGACCAGCGGGTGGTCGCCGAGCTCGTCGAGCACTTCCTGCCCCGTGGCCCAACCGGTCTTGGTCTTCTTCGGGCGATAGCCGGTGCGTTCGTGGCACTTCAGCCGCTCGAAAAGAAGCTCGCCGAGCTGTTTCGGGCTCCCGGGATTGAAGGCGGGGTCGCCCGCGGCCTCGCAGATCTCGTCGGCGAGCCGATCGGCGGCCGCCTGCCACTCCGCAGCGAGCCGCTTCAGCAGGTCGCGGTCGACGCGGATCCCGGCCTCCTCCATGTCGGCGAGCACGAACAGGAGCGGCAGCTCGACCTCGTCGTGGAGTTTCCGCAGGCCGCGCTCCTCCAGCTCCGGGAGGAAGCGCACCGCGAGGCGCCGCGTGTAGTCGGCGTCTTCGCACGCGTACTCCGAGAGGTGCTCGAGCGGCACGAGGTCCATCGTGAGCTGATCTTTGCCCTTGCCGAGCAGGTCGAGCGTCTTGATCTTCGCGACCTCGAAGCGGTCGAGGACCAGCGCGTCGAGGTTGTGCTCGCGGCGGCCGGGCTCGAGCAGGTACGACGCGAGCATGGTGTCGACCGCGACTCCCTGCAGCCGCGTTCCGTGGCGGCGGAGCACCAGCACGTCGTACTTCGCGTTCTGGCCGCATTTGGTCGGACGCGGGTCTTCGAGGAACGGCTTGAGCTTCGCGAGGACGGCGTGCCCGCGGAACGGCGCGTCGGGCGCGTCTTCGATCACCGGCGGCCGTGCGCGGAGCGGGACGCACCACGCGACGCCGTCCTCCATGCTGAAGCTGAGGCAGACGAGGTCGGCGCGCAGCGCCGTGAGCGAGGTCGTCTCGGTGTCGACGGCGACCAGCGGCGCTTTCGCGAGCGCGTCGACGAGCGCGTCGAGTTGCGCGGCGTTTTCGACGCAGCGGTAGTCGCGCGGGGCCTTCGCCCGCGGAGGTGCGAACGCTTCCGCCAGGGTCTTGAACTCGAGGCTGCGGAAGTGCCGCTCGGCGGCCTCGCGGTCGGGGCCGCGGTAGGCGAGCGCGTCGACCTCGGGAAGGTCCGGGACGTTCTCTTCCAGCGCGACGAGCCGCCGCGTGAGCAGGGCGAGGTCGCGGTGCTCGACGAGCGCCGTCCGGAGACGCTGGGGCGCGACGTCGCCCGCATGCTCGAGCACCTTCTCCAGCGAGCCGTGCTCGCGGACGAGCTTCATCGCGGTCTTCTCGCCGACGCCCGGCACGCCCGGCGCGTTGTCGCTGCTGTCGCCCATCAGCGCGAGGACGTCGGCGACCTGAGCGGGGGACACGCCCCACTCGCGCTCGACGGCGGCGGCGTCGAGCACCTCGCCGTCGGCGCCGTCGCGCCCGAAGCGCAGCACGCGGATGCGATCCCCGACCAGCTGGAGCAGGTCCTTGTCGCCGGTGACGACCACCACCTCCCGCCCCGCCGCGGCGGCGCGGCGCGCGAGGGTGGCGATGACGTCGTCGGCCTCGACGCCCGGCTTTGCGAGGTAGGTCGCCCCCATGACTTCCGCCGTCGTGCGCATCAACGGGAGCTGGACGACCAGTTCGTCCGGCATCTTCTGGCGCGTCACCTTGTAGTCGGAGTACAGCGCGTGGCGGAACGTCGGCGCCTCGTGATCGACGACGACGACGAACCCCCAGGGCTTCAACCGATCGAGCAGCCGCTTCAGGCCGGTCGCGAAGCCGTACACGGCGCCGGTCGGGGTGCCGTCCGCCCGCGACAACCCCTGCCGCACCATGGCGAAGTGCGAGCGGTAGGCCAGCGCCGAGCCGTCGACCAGGACCAGCGCGCCCTCCGGCGCGACCGCGGTGTCGGTCATGGGCCGATGCTACGCGGGCGGGCGCCGGGAGGAACGCCGCGGCCGCGCGCGTCGGGCCGCCGGCGCGGCGCGGGCGACGGGCTATAGTCCGCTCGAACTCCTGCCCCATGGGCGTCGGAGTCCCGCGACCCGTGACCGGATTCCGTTTCCCCGAAGGCGCCGCCTCGGCGCGCCGTTTCGACGTCGTCCGCGTCCTCAAGGACTCCGGCGACGGCGCCGCGCTCCTGGTCCGCGACCGCGCCGAGCGCGGAGCGGCGCGCTTCCTGAAGATCGCCCAGGGTCGCGACGCGGCCACGTCGCCGCGCGCGGCGCGGCTCGAGAACGAGCACCGCGTCCTGTCGGCGCTGCGGCATCCTGGCGTCCCCGCCGCGCTCGACTTCGGGCGCGACGTCGCGGGCGACTTCACCTGGCTCCTGCTCGAAGCGATCGGCGGACGCGCGTTGTCGGAACGCGGACGCCTCGCGCCGTCCCAGGCCGCGCTGCTGTTCGCCGAGTACCTGCGCGTCCTCGCCTGCGTGCACGACGAGGGCTTCGTGCATTGCGACGTCAAGCCGGACAACCTCCTGCGCGACGACGCCGCCGCGCGCTGCGTGCTGGGCGACTTCGACCTCGCCGGCCCGGTCCGGGGCGTGGCGGGCCGCGGCACGCCCCCGTTCGTCGCTCCGGAGATCCTCCGGCGCCGCGACGCCGACGGACGCGCCGACCTCTGGTCGCTGGCCGCGTCTTTCCTCGCCCTCCTGGGAAGGCCGCTTCCCGACGAGGAGGGCGCGCTCCCCGCCGGCGCGGCCGACGATCTCGGCGCCCTCGGGCCGGCGATCGAGGCCTGCCTCCGCGTGGACCCCGCGGACCGGCCCGCCGACGCCCGAGCCGCGTTCGCGATTCTCCGTGCGGCCGGCGCCGACGCGCCCGACGAAACGCCGCTCACCGCCCGGGCGCGCCTCGAAAGACCTCCGCTCGTCGGCGACGACGCGGCGCGCCGCCAGGTGCTCGCCGAGATCCCGCCCGGCCGGCCGCGCATCGGCGGGGCCGCGGCGGTGACGCTCGTCGGCCCGTTCGGCTCCGGCCGCACGCGGCTGCTCGAACGGCTGTCCGCCGAGTGGCGCGCGGCGGACGTCCGCGTCGTGGCGGCGTCGCCCGCCGACGGAGGGAGGGCGCGCGCCGTGGGCGACCTCCTGCGCCGCCTCGGCGACGACACCGGCGCGGCGCGCGAAGCGGAGCTGCTGCGGAGCCCCGGCGGGGCGGAGCGTCTCGCCGCGCGTCTCTTCGAGGCGGCCCGCGCGCGGCGCACGGTGTTGACCCTCGACGACGTCGACGCTTTCGACCGCGCGACGCGCGACGTCCTCGCCCGGTTCCTCCGCCGGCTCGCCGACGAGACCGCGGCCGGCGACGGGGCGATCGTGCAGGCGGTGCTGGCGGTCGATCCCGCGCGCGAACCCGACGACGGGCTCGCCGCCGTCGCCGCGTCGGAGTCCGACGCCGGGGCGGTGGTCGCCGTGCGCCTCGAGCCGCTGCCTCCTGCGGAGGTCGACCGCCTCGCCCGCACGCTGGCCCGCCGCGTCGGCGTCGATCCCGAGCGGGCCTCGGCGTTCGCGCTGCGCGCCGCCGG
>DASPNK010000485.1:0-16470 GCA_035626575.1 Planctomycetota bacterium
CCTCGGCGCGAGCCACGAGCTCGGCGCGCGCGGGCGGCCGCGGGGCCGCCGCCGGGTCCTGCGGGAGGCCGTCCGCGACGCTCACGCCGGGAACATAACGTCGGCGCCGCCGGGCGCGCGCGCGTTAGGGTCGACGCCCTCCATGCGCCGCGTCGCCCGAGCCGCCGCCCCGTTCGGGCTTGCGTCGTTCTTCTCCGACCTTTGCCACGAGACCGTCTCGACGGCGCTCCCGGTGTTCATCACCGGGATCGGGGCGCCGCCCGCGGCGATCGGGGTGGTCGAAGGCGCCGCGGACGCCGCGTCGGCGTTCGCCAAGATCCTCGGCGGTCGCGTCGCGGACCGCGCGCGGCGCCTGAAGGGCGCGGCCGTCGCCGGGTACGCCGTCACCGGCGTCGCGGTGCCGCTGATCGGGCTCGCGACGTCGTGGGTCCACGTCCTCCTGCTGCGCACGGTCGGGTGGTTCGGGCGCGGCTTCCGGTCGCCGGTCCGCGACGAGCTCTTGTCGCGGCGCGTGCCGCCCGGTGCGCGCGGCGCGGCGTTCGGCATCGAGCGCGCGATGGACCAGACCGGGGCGCTCCTCGCGCCGTTGATCGTCCTTGCGCTCGTGCAGGGAGGCTGGGGCGTCTCCGAGATCATGCTCGCCGCCGTCGTGCCCGGCGCGGCGGCGGCGGTCGCCCTGGCTCTTGGCGTGCGGGAGCGGCCGGCCGCTGGGACGGTCGCGACGCCCGACGCGTCCCAGGCGGACGCGGCGCCTGATGACGGCGCTCCGTGGCCGCCGGCGTTCCGGCGGCTGACGCTCGCCGTCGCGGCGTTCGGCGTCGGCGACTTCTCCAAGCTGATGGTCGTCACCTGGGCGATCGGCGGCGCGGCGACGTCGGAGGGCCCACTGGCGGGGACGCTGACGACGAGCGCGCTTCTCTACGGCGGCTACAACCTCGTGACGGCGCCGACGGCGTGGCTCGCGGGCGCCGCGTCGGACCGCTACGGGCGAAAGCCGCTGCTCTTCGGCGGGTACGTCTGCGGCGTCCTCGGCGCGCTCGTGGTCGCCGCCTCGGCGCCGGGCGTCGCGCCCGCGTGCATCGCGCTCGCGCTGTTCGGTCTGCTGGCGGGGAGCCAGGAGGTCGTCGAGCGTGCGTGGGCGGCCGACCTCGCGCCGGGCGGCAAGCGCGGGCGCGCGTTCGGGCGCGTTCACATGGTGAACGGCGTCGCCAACCTCGTCGCGTCGGGCGGGGTCGCCGCGCTGTGGAAAGCGTTCGGTCCCGCGACCGCGTTCGCGTCGGCGGCCGCGGCGATGGCCTTCGGCGCCGCGATGACGCTCACCGTGCCGGGCCGAACGCCTTCGCGTACGCCGCTTCGCTGAACCCGACCAGCAGCACGTCGCCGATGCGGAGCGTCGGCGCGCGCAACGTGCCCGAGCGGCCGAGCAGCGCGTCAGCCAGCGCGTCGTCGGAGGGCGACTTCGCCGTCACCGCGAGCTCGCGCACTCCGCGCCCTTCCGCCACCACGATCCGTTTCGCGGTGCGAGCCAGCGCGACCGCCTCGTCGCGTCCCATTTTCCTCTTACGAGCGTCGACCGTCGTCCCGACGGTCATGCGTCGCGCGGCGAGAAAGTCGTCGGCGCGGACGCAGCTCGTTCAGCCGCGCCTGTGGTACGCCCAGTCGATCGTCGTCATGGCCGTGCATTTACCGCATCGCGCGCGGCGTCGCGAGGCGGCGGCCGGTGAAAGAGTTCGCGGCGGCGCGCCCTCCTGCCGTTCGCGCTCGCGCTCCCCGACGAGCTCGGCGACGGTCGTCGGGCCGAACGCGAGCCCGTCCTTCAGGGAACTTCCCTTCCGAGCGAGACGATTCCGCGGGGCCGACCGGTCCTGCTCCGAGTCGGCGTCGTCGCGCTGCAGCCTCGGCGCGAAGAATCACGGCGCCTTTGGGTGAGGGAGGGCGTCGGCGCGACGTAAGGCGACGACGTCGTCAAGGCGGAGCGCGCGGGCGAGATCGTGCTCGAACGCAATTGCGGCGGCACGCAGAAACGCCGCAGCGGCCCCCCACGCGGCGACCTCGAGACGTTGCCGATAGAGGACGTCGGTCGCCGCCTGCTCGGCGCGTCGAAAGCGAGCGACGGCTTCAACGACGCCGTCGAATTCGTCGTCGACAAGCTCGCGTCCCATGTTCTCCGCAAGGAAGGCGACATGCTTCGCGAGGCCCGCATCGCCGAGCTCCGAGATCCGCCTGCCCAACCCGGTACGCGCGCCCGCGAGACGTTCGAAGGCGAATTGCGCCGCTTCCTCGTGCCTGCGGCCGCGGGAAAGGATCTCCTGGGCGTCCTTGACGTGGTCGAGATCGACCGCGACGCGGGCCCTCTCCGCCGCTGCGGCGAACTTCGCAAGCTCTTCAGCGGCGGTCTCCTTCCTCTGATCGAGTCGCGGCCGCCGCGAATTCGCGTACTCGTCCTGGAGCGCGTGCAGACGGGCAGTCTGCAGTACGGCGACGGCTGCCGTGAGCGCCAGGAGTGCGAGAACGGTGCGGAGCAGACCGTTCATTCAACGAGGCCGCGGCCCATTCTCACGGGCGTCACCCCACCCGCGCCACCGCGACGCGGGTGAGGCGGAGGAAGCGCCAGGTCAGGAGGAGCGAGACGACGAAGAGGCCGGCGGAGAGGCCCCACCACATGCCGGCGACGCCGAGGCGGGGGCGCAGGTAGAGGGCGATCGGGAAGCCGATGGCCCAATAGGCGACGAGGTTGGCGAGGAAGGGGACGAGCGTATCGCCGGCGCCGCGCAGCGCGCCTGAGACGACGGACTGCAGGCCGTCGAAGATCTGGAAGACGGCGGCGATGCGAAGGAGCGGGCCCACCGCGGCGAGCACGTTTTCGTCGCTGGTGAAAATCCTCGCGATCCGTTCCGGCCACAGCAGGAGCACGACGCCGCAGGCGGTCATCCAGACGACGCCGCTCAGGCACGCGATGACGCCCGAGCGCCGGGCCTCCGGCGTCGCGCCGCGTCCGATCGCGCGTCCGACGCGCACCGCCGCGGCGGCGCCGATGCCCGTCGTCGCCATGAAAGTGACGGACGCGATGCGAAGCGAGATCTGGTGCGCCGCCGACGTCGCTGCGCCGAATCCCGGCGTCATGACGCCGACGAGGTTGAAGATCAGCACCTCCAGCGCGGTCTGGCACGCCACCGGGATCCCGAGGCGGTAGATGCGGCGCACGCCGACGCTCCGACGCTCCGTCTCCCAGGAGGCGACGGGGGCCGGCGGCGCGGCCGCAGGCACCCCCGCGCCGGCCGATCCCTGTTCCCGCGCGCGCCGCAGGAGGATGCGCCTGGCAATGTTCGACGTCGCTCGCGCGAACGCCGCGTCGACCTTGGCCGGAAGCCCGTCCCGGACGCAGCGGATCTCTCCCGTGCTTCGGTCGATCGACGCTTCGACTCTGGCGCCCGCTGGGGAGCGCCGACGGAATTCGGCGGTCAGCGCCGCATCGAGCTCGTTGTAGATCTCCGAGGTCTTGCGATCGCGCTCCGGAAGACCGGCGACCTCCGCGAGGAAAGGCCTGAGGGCGGCGTCGTCCCTCTCGCCCGCATCCATGCGGCGATAGATCGCCCAGAGAGCGAGCACCATGGCGACGTTGACCACGGCGGTCACGGCGCCGGCGCCCGCCGGGCCGAAAGCGGGGAGGCCGACGGCGGGGAGGCCCAATCGGACGAGGCCGGCGTCGCCGAAGACGAACAGCCAGTCGAGGACGGCGTTGAGGAGGTTGCCGAGGAGGACGACGGCGATCATCGGCCAGACCGCGTGGCGCGCGAAGAACCAGCTTCGGAACGCCGCGAACGCCATGAAGGGGAAGATCCCGAGCGCGCGCAGCCAGGCGTAGTCGCGCATCGGCGGGCCGACTTCGGGCTCCTTGAGGCGAAGCGCCTCCCAAGGCTCGCGGCCTTCCGCCACCGGGATCATCACGAAGCGGTCGATCGCCCAGACCGCGGCGAAGAGGATCGGCGTCATCACGACCGCGGCCCACATCGCGTCGCCGAGCGCGCGCCTGGCCCCGCGGGGATCACGCGCGCCGAGGCGCTGGGTGACGACCGGGTCGAGCCCCATCGAGACGCCCATGCCGAAGAGCAGCACCGACATGACGTACATGTCGCCGAGCCCGATCGCCGTCAGCGCGAAGTCGTCCCGACCGCCGGTCACGAGGCTGGTCCGACCGACGACCATCTGGTCGACGATGCCCATCGCCACCAGGCCGACCTGCGCGACGATCAGCGGCGCCGCCAGCAGGACGAGCCGCCAAAGCTCCTCCCGCCAGGTCGCGGAGCGTCCGCTCTCGACGTCGTCCTCGTCGCCGGCCATGGGGGGCGGGAGGTTATCAACGCGGTTCGGCGCGCCGCCGCCGCCACCGCCGCCGCCGCCGCGCGCGTCCGCAGCGCGTCGCCGGCTTCGGTCGGACGACGGAACGCGGGGACCATCGGGGATTTGAGCGCCCGTCGACGGCGTACGCCAGGCGTCTTCCACCGGCGCGTGCCTCTCGACCTCGCTTAGGGTTAGCTCCCCGACGAGAACCGTTCGCATTTCGGGGGCGGCGCGTCTAAGCTCGCCGACCCGCATCCGCCCCGGACGCGGCCCCCGGGCACGGCGCTCGCCGTCGCCCGCCCCCCCCGGAGAGCCTGAGATGAAGCTGAAGTTCCCGCGCGGCGCCGTCGTCGCCCTCGCTTTGTGCGCCGCCGCTTCGGCGCAGATCAACCTGTATGCGGCGCTCGACGGCGCCCAGGAGACTCCGCCCGTCCCCACGTCCGCGACGGGCGTGGGCCGGCTGACGTTCAACGAGAACGGGACCTGCACCTATCTCGTGACCGCGACCGGGCTCTCCAGCGCGATCACCAACGCGCACCTCCACATCGGAGCGGTCGGGGTTCCCGGCGGCGTCGTCTTCGGACTCACGCAGACGGCGCCCGGCGTCCCCGAATGGCGCGGCACGTCGCCCGTCCTGTCAGCCGCCAACAAGGCCGCCCTGCTGACGGACGGCTGCTACTTCAACATTCACACCGGCAACTTCCCGGGCGGCGAGATCCGCGGGCAGGCGATCGTCGTCCGGCGTTCGCGCTTCAAGGCGACGCTCGACGGGGCGCAGGAGACGCCGCCGGTCGCGACGGCGGTCGTCGGCACGGCCGAGGCGTGGCTGGTCGAGCCGGAGAACGTGCTGACTTACGAGGTGTCCGCGCCGGTGTCGGGCTTCGCGTTCGCGCACATCCACGACGGCGCGCCCGGCGTCGCCGGCCCGGTCATCCAGCCGCTCAACGGCGTGAACACGCATTACTGCGGCTCCATGGTCCTGACCGCCGCGGAGGTGACGAGCCTCAAGGCCGGCAACACGTACTTCAACGTGCACACCGCGGCGAACCCCGGCGGCGAAGTCCGCGGCCAGATCCTCGCGGCCAACGAGCTCTTCACGACTTTCTGCAACGGTGCGCAGGAGACGCCGCCGAACGCGAGCACGCACACCGCCTGCGGCACGTTCGTGCTGAACGCGGCGGCGGGGACCCTGTCGTACAGCATCACCACCTCGTTGCCCGCGATCACCGCCATGCATCTGCACACCGGCGCGCCGGGCACGTCGGGCGGCGTGGCGATCGGACTGACGGGAACGCCCCCGGTGATGACCGGCACGACGCCCGCGCTGACGGCGGCGCAGCTCCTCAACCTCCGCCGCGGCAACCTGTATCTGAACCTGCACACCACGGCGTTCCCCGGCGGCGAAATCCGCGGCAACCTGCGTCACGGCGGCGAGCCTTACGGCTTCGGATCGCCGGACGGCGCCGGCGCCGCGCCGCGCGTCGAAGTGTTCGGCTACGCGGGCGTGGGATCGACGTTCGACGTCGTCCTGCTCGACGCCGCGCCGAGCTCCGCGACGTTCGCCTTCGTCGGGACGCAGGGCGCCTTCTGGCCGGCGGCGGCGTCCGTGCTGCCGTTCGACGGGTCGGGCTTCGGCGCGACGAGCGCGTTCATCTGGACCGACTGGGATCCGACGTTCTTCTTCCCCCTGGCGACCGACGCCGAAGGGTGCGCCAAGCTGAACATCTCGCTTCCCGCCCTGCCGCTGTTCGACTGCTTCCGCGTCGCGGTGCAGTTCTTCACGGTGGACGTCGCCGCCAATCCTTTCGGCGCGTCGGTCTCGGACGCGATCAACTTCCGCTTCGCGCCCGCGACGTTCCCGTACTGACGCGCGCGCCGTTCGCGACGGTCTCGCCGCTCACCGCGCGGCGAGGCCGTCGATCTCGACGACCGCGCCCGGCTCCATGAGCGCGGTCGTGCCGAGGAGCGTCATCGCCGGGAAATGCCGGCCCAGCTCCTCGCGCCAGATCGCGCCCAGCGGCTTGACCGACGCGCGGTACGCCGCGACGTCGGTCACGTGCACGACGAGCTTGACGAGGTCCTCCACGGCGAACCCCGCGCTCTCGACGGTCGCGCGAAGGTTCCGCAGCACGACTCGGAACTGGCCGAGCAGGTCCCCCGGGTGAAGGAGCCGCCGCTCCGCGTCGAAGGCGACGTGGCCGCCCAGCACCAGCCACGTCCCCGCTCCGGCCACGACGACGGCGTCCTGATACCCGCGCGGCGGGACGAATCCCGGCGCGACGACGTTGTGGCGTTCCATGCGGCGCCGAGGATACGCGCCCGCCGCGGCGCGTCGCGGCCCGCGTCGGCGGCCGGCGGGCGGCGCCGGGATCGAGGCGGTATCGTCCGGCCATGGATCCTTCTCGCCTCGTGGCGGTGATCATGGCCGGGGGCGGCGGCACGCGGTTCTGGCCGCGGAGCCGTCGCCTGAAGCCGAAGCAGTTTCTGAGCTTCGCGGGCGAGGCGTCGCTGCTCCGGCAGACCGTCGCGCGCCTGGAGGGGATGGTCCCGCTCGAGCGCACGCTCGTGATCACCGGCGCCGAACACGCGGCGCTCGCCCGCGAGCACACCGGCCTTCCGGCGTCGTGCATCATCGCGGAGCCCGAGCGACGCGACACGGCGGCGTGCATCGGGCTCGGCGCCCGCCTCGCCGAGCGCATCCGCGAGGACGCCGTGCTGCTCGTGCTCTCCGCCGACCATCTCATCGAGCCCGCGGCGGCGTTCCGCGACACGATGATGCGCGCCGCCGCCGTCGCGTCGGAGCACGACGCGCTGGTCGCGATCGGGCTGCGTCCGATGCGCCCCGCCGTCGGCTTCGGCTATATCGAGACGTCCCGTCTGCTCGACGACGGCCGCCCCGCCGCGTGGCGGGTCGAATCGTTCCGCGAGAAGCCCGACCTCGAGACAGCCCGCCGCTTCCTCGCCGCGGGCAATTTCCTCTGGAACAGCGGCATCTTCGCGTTCCAGGCGAAGACGGTGCTCGAGGCCATCCGCACGCACGTGCCCGAGCTGCACGCCGGGCTCGCCCGGCTGAAAGACCCGCGCGATCCCGCGGAGCTTTACCGCGAGTACCCCGGCCTGCCGAAGATCTCGATCGACTTCGGCGTGATGGAGCGCGCGCAGAACCGCCTCGCGGTGGAGGCGACGTTCAACTGGGACGACGTCGGCACGTTCGACGCGCTGGCGCGCTACATCCCCGCCGACGCCGCGGGCAACGTCGCGCGCGGCGACGCGGTCTTCCTCGACGCGAAGAACGTGCTCGTCGACAACGACGTCCGCGGGCTGGTCGTGGTCTCCGGCGTCTCGGACCTCCTCGTCGTGCGCTCCGGCGACGTCGTGATGATCCTTCCGCGGAAAGACGCCGAGTCCGTGAAAGGCATCGTCGACCGCCTCGCCAAGGAGGGCCGGCACGACGTCCTCTGACGGCGCCGCGCCGGCACGGGGCGTCGTCGTCGCGGTCGACGTCGGCGCGAAGCGCGTCGGTCTCGCGGCGTGCGACGCGTCGCGGACGTTCGTCTTCCCGCGCGAAACGGTGATGCGCGACCCCGCGGGGCGCGACCTCTCGCAGATCGCCGCCCTGTGCAAGGACGAAGGGGCGCGGTTGATCGCCGTGGGCCTGCCGCTCAACGTCGACGGCACGGAAGGTCCGGCGGCCGCCGCGGCCCGCGCCTACGGCAAGGCACTTTGTGCGGCGACGGGCCTCGAGGTCGCGTTCGTCGACGAGCGCTACACGTCGATGGAAGCGGACGAACGGCTGCGGGAGACGCTGCGCGATCCGCGGGAGCGCCGCCGGCGGGTCGACTCCGCGGCCGCCGCGCTCATCCTGCGGACGTTCCTGGACCACGGGCCGACCCCCTGACGCCGGCCCGCAGCGACCGAAATCCTGAAAACCCGCGGTTCGTAGGGACGTCGCTGGTACATTCGCCGCGGTGACCGCACCGGCCGGCGCAGAAAACGCCTTCGAAGAGCTGAAACGCTACGTCCGCTTCGAAGACGCGGACCAGAAGGCGCTCCTGGCGCTCGCGCCCCACGCCCGTCCTCAGCTGACGCGCATCGCCGACGAGTTCTACGCCCGTCTCGAAGAACACGAGGCCGCGCGCCGGACCTTCAGCGGCAAGGACCAGATCCTCCGGCAGAAGGACAAGCTGGTCGCCTGGATGGACCGCGCCCTGTCCGGGCCCTGGGACGGCGCAGGCTATGAGGCGCGCACCGCGGTCGGACGCCGCCACGTCGAGATCGGGCTGCCGCAGCGGTACATGTTCGGCGCGATGTCCCTTATCCGGATGTCGCTGCGGCGCATCGCCTTCGACTCCTTCGGGCGCGAGTCGGCGGAGGGGCGCGCCGTCGGCCTCGCCCTCGACAAGCTGATCGACGTCGAACTCGCGACGATGCTCGAGAGCTACGCCGACTCCCACGTGGCCGAAGTGCAGCGCGCGGAGCGGCTGGAGGCGGCGCTGGAGCGCGAGCGGCTGAAGGAACGCACGCAGCGCGCGGAGCGCCTCGCGGCCCTCGGCACCATGGCCGCCGGCCTGGCCCACGAGGTGCGCAACCCCCTCAACGCCGCCACCCTGCAGCTCGAGCTGCTCCTCCGACGCCTCGGGAAACCGGGAGGGCCGGACCTCGGCGGCGCGCGCTCGGCGGCCGAGCTGGTCGGGGCGGAGCTGAGCCGGTTGGCGTCGCTGGTCGACGACGTCCTGCAGTTCGCGCGGCCTCAGTCGCCGCGGCGGACGCGCATCGACCTCGCCGAGACCGCGCGGACCGTCATCGCGCTGGTCGCGCCCGAAGCGGAGCTGCACGGAGTCCGAATCGCATTGATCGAAGGGGCTTCCGCGCGCGCCGAGCTGGACGACGACCGCATGAAGCAGGTGCTGCTGAACCTCGTGCGGAACGCCGTCGACGCCGTGGCCTCGAAGGGCGGGGGTGCGGTCGAGGTCCGGGTGGAGGCCGAGGGGGACCGCGTCCGGGTCGACGTCGAGGACGACGGGCCGGGCCTCTCCCGCGCCGACGCCCCCGTCTTCGAGCCGTTCTTCACCACCAAGACCAACGGCACCGGGCTCGGCCTGTCGCTGGTCAACCGCATCGTCACGGACCACGGCGGCTCGGTGACCTTTCAGAGCCGCCCGGGCCGGACCGTGTTCACGGTGTCGCTGCCTCGCGGCGCCTCCTGACGCTGCATACTCTGCGGGCGCGAACCCGCAATACGCAACGCTTGCGCGATTCCGGCCACATTTTGGTCTTTTCGGCCTCGGCACGGATTGCGCTTAGGCGGGTGGAGATGTGCAGATGACCCCTCGCGGACGCATCCTGGTCGCCGACGACGAGTCCAACGCGCGCAGCGCGCTGGCGGAGCTCCTCCGGGAGGAAGGCTACGGCGTCGAGACCGCGGCCGACGGCTTCAAGGCTCTGGGCAAATTCGACGACTTCAGCCCGGACCTCGTGTTGACCGACCTCCGCATGCCGGGACTCGACGGCATCGAGCTGCTGCGGGCCGTCCGCAAGCGGGACCCCGAGGTCGCCGTCGTCGTGATGACGGCGCACGGCGCCGTCGACACCGCGGTCGCCGCGATGCGGGAAGGCGCGGCGGACTACCTCTCCAAGCCGTTGAACTTCGACGAGCTGACGCTCGTGGTCGAGCGCGCGCTCGAGCGGCGCCGCCTCCGCGCCGAAGCGGGCCAACTCCGCGAGCGCCTGTCGGAGAAGCAGCGGCTGCACAACATCATCGGGTCGAGCCCGGCGATGCAGAAGGTGTACGACACGGTGCGCCAGGTGGCGCCGTCGCGCGCTTCGGTGCTGATCACCGGCGAGAGCGGCGTCGGCAAGGAGCTGGTCGCCGCGGCGATCGTCGAGCACTCCACGCGCAGCTCGAAGCCCTTCGTCAAGCTGCACTGCGCGGCGCTGGCCGAGACGCTGCTCGAGAGCGAGCTGTTCGGGCACGAGCGCGGCGCGTTCACCGGCGCCGTCGCGCGCCGCGACGGCCGCTTCCAGCAGGCCGACGGGGGCACGCTGTTCCTCGACGAAATCGGCGAGCTGACCGCGGCGACGCAGGTGAAGCTTCTCCGCTTCCTGCAGGAGCACGAGTTCCAGCGCGTCGGCGGGAACGACACGATCAAGGTCGACGTGCGCATCATCGCGGCGACCAACAACGACCTGCAGGCGCTGGTGAAGGAAGGGAAGTTCCGCGAGGACCTCTTCTACCGGCTGAACGTGGTGCACATCGAAGTGCCGCCGCTTCGCAGGCGTTCGTCGGACATCCCGCTCCTCGCGATGCACTTCCTCCGGAAGTTCGCGGCGGAGAACGGGCGCGACGTCCGCGGGTTCTCCGACGAAGCGCTGGATCGCCTCGTCCGGCACGCGTGGCCGGGCAACGTCCGGGAGCTGGAGCACGCCGTGGAGCGCGCGGTCGTCGTGGCGCGCGGGAGCATGGTCGAGGCGTCCGAGCTGCCCGGCACGCTCACGCCCGACGCGTCGCCCGACGACGGCAGGCCGAAGGTTCCCGGCGCCACGCTCGCAGAGCTTGAGAAGCACGCCATACTGCGCACGCTCGAGCACTGCGGAGGCTCGACCTCCAAGGCCGCCGGCATCCTCAAGATCTCGACCCGCAAGATCCAGTACCGCCTCCGCGAGTACCAGACGGGCCTCAAGCCCTACGGCAAGAACGCGGGGCAGCCGGTCCACAGGAACTGACGCCGGCGAGACCCGCGCGCCGCCGTCGCGGGCCTGCTCGCGCGTTCAGTCCCGCGCGAGCAGGCGGGCGATGGGATCGGCCGCGACCGCCGCCGCCCGTTCCCACGTCCATTCCCGCGCGGCCTTCTCGCGCGCCCGAAGGCCCATGTCGCGGAGCGCGTCGGGGTAGGACCGCGCCAGCCGCAGAAGTCCGGCGAGCTGCGCCGCGCTCGGCTCGAGCGTCCAGCCGCCGCGCACCAGCGGGATCGGGGACTGCGCCGGGCGCCGCTCCGCACCGATGAAAAGCGACGTCGACGCGTCGCAGAAGGCGTCGCACGCGCCGCCGCGGGTGACGAGCGTCGGCAGCCCCGACGCCATGGCCTCGAGCACCGGAAGGCCGAAGCCTTCGCCGCGGTACGGGTGCACCAGGGCATGGCAGGACGCGTACAGCCCCGCGAGCTCCGCGTCGTCGAGGTCGTCGTCGAGGTAGACGATCGGCGCCGCGTCGGGGTCGGCGGCGGCCTCGGCGATGCGGGCCTCGTGCGTCTGGCCTTTGTACGCGCCCTGCTTGCAGAAGTCCTTCACGATCAGCGCCACGTCGTCGTCGCGCCGGAACGCGCGGCGCCAGGCGGCGAGCAGGACGTCGACGCCTTTGCGGCGGATCGTGCCGCCGACGAAGAGGAAGCGGAACGCGCGGTCGGTCGCGCCGAGCACGCGGGACGACGGGGGCGCGTCGGGCCGGAAGCGCGTCGCATCGACGCCCAGCGGGACGACGGCGACCTTCGCCGGATCGAGCCCGTCTTCGACGTAGCGGTCGCGGTTCCACGGCGTGTAGACCCAGACCTCGTCCGCCTGATCGCGGAACGGCGCCAGCCATTCCGCGGGCATCGACCCGTACTCCCAGGGCTGAAAGACGATCCATCGCCCGGCGCCCGGCGCGGAAAGCGCGGGCGGCCATCCGTGCGTGACGTGGACGTCGGCGGACGCGACGCGGGCGTCGCGTTCGGTCTGCCGGACGCCGAGCGCGCCGCCGCTCGCGGCGCCGAGGCGCCGCGCCAGCTCGCGGTTGACGTGGGCGAGGCTGTGGCGCGCGGCGAAGGCCCCGTGCCAGGCGACGACCGCGGCGCGAGGCGCGGCTTCGACGGAGGAAGACGACGTCACCTTCCGGTTTTCGGGCGCGGCGGCCGGCGGGCTTGACGCGCGGCGCCGCGAAAAGGCGTCGGAGGAAAAGGTTTCCTGCGGAGGCGCCGGGCGCGCCGCCGAACATCGATCGGGAGCGGAAAAGAGATGACTCAGTCGCCGCGGACGACGCAGGGCGCGGGGACGACGGCGGCCGGGGGGGCGTCGTCGTCTCCGCCGGACGGGGACGACGTCCCGCCCGCATCCGTGGTTTGGCACTCGTCGCTGCTCGACCTCAGCGGCTACGCGCAGGTCGCCCGCACGCTGGCGCTGGCGCTCGATCGCGCGGGCGTGCCCGTCCGGGTCGAGCCGATCTGGGGGAGCATGAAGCGGGTCGACGCGCCGTGAGCGCGGCGATCGAGAACGTGATCGTCGAGGTCCCCATCGGGGGGAAGACGGTCCGCCTGCGGTCGGACCTCGACGCCGCGTCCACGCGACGTCTCCTCGCGTTACGGGAGCGGCCGGTTCCCGGCGACGTCGCGGTGCTGCACCACGTGCCCGCCGACGCGGACGGCGTCTCCGACTTCTTCGAGCACATGCGCGCGCGGCATCCCGGCGCCTTCCGGACCGTCGGCTCGACGATGTTCCAGACCGACCGCGTGCCGGCGAGCTGGGTCCGGTCGTGCAATCGCCTCGATGAGATCTGGGTGCCGACGCGCTTCAACTTCGAGACCTTCTCGCGGTCCGGCGTCGACGCCGGCAAGCTGCGGGTGATGCCCTTCGGCGTCGCGTCGCTCGAAGCCGGCGACGTCGACGGCTCGTATCTGCTGCAGACGACGAAGACGTTCAAGTTCGTCAGCGTTTTCGAGCTCACGAAGCGGAAGGGCTGGGACGTCCTGCTCGACGCGTGGCTCGACGCCTTCGACGCCGACGACGACGTCGCGCTGGTCGTGAAGACCTACGGCCGCCGCGGCGTGAAGCCCGCCGAGGTCTTCGCGGCGCACGTCGCCGCGCGAGGCCGCGACCCCGAGCGCGTTCCCGAGATCCTTCTCGTGGAGGACCGCCTCACCGACGGACAGATGCGCGGGCTTTACGCGCAGTGCGACGCCTTCGTGCTCCCGTCCCGCGGCGAAGGCTGGGGTATGCCCTACCTCGAAGCACAGCAGCTCGGGCTGCCGGTGATCGCGACGCGCTGGAGCGGGCAGACCGAGTTCCTCGACGACGACAACGCGTTCTTCGTGGAACTCGACGGCCTCGCGCCGGTCGACTCCGACCAGGTCCGCGACGACCCGATCTACGCGGGCCACCTCTGGGGGGAGCCGTCGCGCGCGTCGCTCGCGGCGCAGCTCCGCAGGGTGTACGAAGACGCCGCCGAACGGACGCGCCGCGCCCGCCGGGGCGCGGAATCGGCCGCGACGATCTGGACCGCCGACCGCGCCGCGGCGCGCATCGCCGACCGGCTCCGCGAGATCGAGCGGGAGCGCCGTGCGTCGAAGCCCGCCGCCCTCGTCGACGCGCCGCCCGCCGACGTCGTCTGGCGCGGCCCGATGCTGTCGCCCTCCGGCTACGGCTCGGAGATGCGCGCCTTCGTGCGCGCGCTGTGCGACGCGGGCGACGCGCCCGCGCTCCTGCCCACGGCGTGGGACCGGGACGTCGTCGATCTTTCCCGCGAGGAGACCGCACGTCTGCATCACCTCGCGCGGCGCCCGGTCGCGGCGCGCGTCATCCGCGTCGACCATGGGTTCCCCGAGCATTTCCGGCCGGGGGAGGCGGCGGTCCACGTCGGCCGCACGATGTTCGAGTCCGACCGCCTGCCCGACGGCTGGGCGGAGCGGTGCGCGGCGATGGACGAGCTTTGGCTGCCCTCGCGCCACTGCATGGAGACGTTCGCGGCGGCAGGCGTGCCGCGCGAACGGCTCGCGCTCGTGCCGGGCACGACCGACTTCGACGCGTTCTCGGTCGAAGGTCCGCGGCATGACTTCGGCCCGCGACGCTTCACGTTCCTGTCGGTGTTCGAGTGGAGCGCGCGCAAGGCGCCCGACCTTCTGCTGCGGGCGTACTGCGAAGAATTCGCCGGCCGCGGCGACGTGCGGCTCGCGCTGCGCGTCTCGGCGCCCGCCGGCCACAAGGCCGCCGCCGTCGCCGACGCGGTCCGCGCGATGACGACCCGATGGACGCCCTCCGGCCGCGCGGCGCCCGAAGTCGCGTTGATCCCGCCGCTCGCCGACGCCGACCTCCCCGCGCTTTACCGCGGCGCCGACGCGTTCGTGCTGCCGACGCGCGGCGAGGGGTTCGGCCGGCCGTTCCTCGAAGCGGCCGCGGTCGGCGCGCCCGTCGTCGCGACGGCGTGGTCGGGCCCGCTCGACTTCCTCACGGCCGACAACGCGTACCTCCTCCCGGCGCGCGTCGTCCCGGTGCCCGACGACGCCGCGCGGACGTTGACGCGCTTCCGCGGCCATCGCTGGGCGGAGCCGGACTTCGCGGCGTTGAGGCGCGCGCTCCGGCGCGTGTTCGACGCGAGGGCGGAGGCCCGCGCCCGCGGCCTGCGCGCGGCGCGCGACGTCCGTCGCACGCACGCGCCCTCGGTCGCCGCCGCCGCGATCCGGGCCCGCCTCGCCGCTCTGCGCGCGCGCCTGGGTTGACCGGCGGCGTCAGGCGTCGAGCGCGTCGCGCACCGCGCGCAGAAGCTCGGCCGGCGAGACCGGCTTGGAGAGATGTCGCACGCGCCGCCCGTCGATCGCCTTCAGACCGGACTCGTCGGGCGCGTAGCCCGAGAGGAACAGCACGCGCGGATCGACCTTCAGCGTGCGCGGCTCGGCGTACGCGCCGAAACCGTCGAGGCGCGGCATGAGCACGTCGAGGAGGAAGAGGTCGAAATCCTCGCGGCGCGCCGCGTCGACCGCCGCGCGGCCGTCCTCCGACGTGGCGACCACGTACCCCGCGCGGCGCAGGACGCGGGTGAACAGTTCGCGCACGGCGGACTCGTCGTCGACGACCAGGATGCGTTCGCGTCCGCGCCGCGCCCGCGGGGCTTCGGCCGCGGGCGCCGGATCGCCGCCGGCCGGAGACGCCGCCGGCAGCCACGTCTCGAAGCATGATCCGCGTCCGAGCTCGCTCCGCACGCGGAGGAAACCGCCGTGCCTCCGCGCGATGCCGCGGGTCACGGCGAGGCCGAGCCCGGCGCCGCGGTCGGGCCCTTTCGTGGTGAAGAACGGTTCGAACATGCGCTCGAGCACGTCGGGCGTCATGCCCTCGCCGTCGTCCTCCACCGTCAGGCGGACGAACCGGCCCGGCGTCGCCCACGGCGCGTCGGCGAGGTCTTCGGCGCCGAGATCCGCGACGTCCGCCGACAGCGTGATGCGCCCGCCGCGCGGCAGCGCGTCGCGCGCGTTCAGGCTCAGATTCATCAGCAGCTGGTCGACCTGCGCCAGGTCGGCGGCGATGTGCGGCAGCGAGGGCTCGGCGCGGATCACCACCGTCACCGACGGCGGAATCACGCGGGCGAGCCGCTCGCGCGCGGCGGCGAGGCGCGCCGCCGGGTCGACCGGCCGAAACGCGGCCGGCTGCCGCCCGCCGATGGCGAGCAGCTTCGCCGTCAGCGCGCGGCCGCGTTCCGCTGCGTCGCGGATGCGGCGCACCTCGGTCGCGGCGTCCTCCGGCGCGCCGCCCTCGTCGAGGAGGTGCGCGGCGCCGAGGATGACCGTGAGCAGGTTGTTGAAGTCGTGCGCCACGCCGCCGGCGACGAGCCCCCACGTCTCGAGGCGCCGGAGCCGGCGGAGCTGCTCCTCCAGCTCGTCGTGGCGCCGCTCGGCTTCGCGCCGCTCCTCCTCGAGACGGACGCGCGCCAGCGCCGCGGCGAGGTGGCCCGCCATGGCGGCGAGCCGCGCCAGGTCGACCGGCGTCGGCGGCTTCGGGCCTTCGTCGCCGAAGGTGCCGACGCCGAAGACGCCGAACGGGCGGTCGGGCAGCGAAAGCGGCACGTTGACGATCGTGCGGAACCCGAGGAGCCGGACCAGCTGGCGGTTGACGCGGGGATCGGTCCGTGCGTCCGTCACCACGACCGGCGCGCGGGTCGCGACCATTTCGCGGATGAGCGCGTCCCCCTCGACCGGGACGGAAGGCGCGCGCTCGAGCGTCGTCGCGGCGAGCGGGCCGGACATCGACAGCAGCCGCAGGTGGCTGTCGTCTTCCACGTCGAAGGCGAGGATCCAGGCGTGGCGGTAGCCGATCGACCGCGCCGTCTCGCGCTGCGCGGCGTCCGTCGCCTCGCGATAGGTCTGCGCCGATTGCAGCTCGCGGGCGAATCGG
>DASPNK010000486.1:0-6782 GCA_035626575.1 Planctomycetota bacterium
CCTCGCGCAGGCGAGATCCCTCGCGGCGCTCGTCGCGGAGCGCTTCGCCGCCGACGACGGCGGCCTTTACGACTCGACGGCCCCCGACCTCGTCTACCGCACGCGCGAGACCGCCGACGGTCCGACGCCGTCCGGCGCGGCCGCGGCGGCGCACGCCTTCGCGCGGCTCGCGCAGATGACGGGCGATGCGACGGATCGCGAGCGCGCCGCGCGGGTGCTGGCGACGCTGTCGCCGGCCGTCGCCGATTCGCCCGCGGACCATCCTTGGGGCGCGGTCGCCGTCGACCTCCTCGTCGGTCCGGTCGCGCGCGTCGAGCTCCGCGGGCCCGTCGCGGCCGCGCGACGTTGGGCCGCCGCGATCCGCGCGCGCTCATTCCCCTTCGCGATGCTCGTCCGCCCCGCCGCGGCGACCGAAGACGAGCCGTTGCAGGCGACGGTCTGCGTCGACGCGACCTGCCTCGAGCCCGCGACGACCCTCGACGACCTGCTCGCGCGGTTGTCGACGGCCCTGAGAACCCCGGGGCCGACGTCCGCCCCGGCGTCCCGCCCCGCCGACGGCCGCTGACGCGGGCGGAGGCGCCGGCGTCGCGGCCGCCTACTGCAGATCGACCACGACCGTCGGCTCGACGTTCGTCACTCGGAGTTGGCCGAGCATCGCCGCCTGCCGCCGCTGCGGGAAGCGGGTCGACGCCGGCGTCGCCGGCACGACGAACGACGCCGTCGACCGACCATACGCGTCGCAGATCCCGCTCGCGACGAAGACCCCGGACGACGCGTCGATGAAGACGGTACCCCACGCGCCGGCGTGCGAGACCCGCCGACGAGCGAGAGCGGCGAACAGCGCCCACGGCTCGGACGGCGGGCCCGCGGCCTCCGACGACGCCGGCCGGCGTCGTCGCCGCCGCAGCCCGTCGCCGGCGGCGGCGGATCAAAGATCCAGGACGGTCGTCACCTCGACGTTGGTCACCCGTTGCTGCGCGGGCAGCGCGGCCTGCCACCAGAGCGACAAGCCGGCGAGCGCCGGCGCGTTCGGGACGGCGAAGGGCACGACGGAACGCCCGGTCGCGTCGCACGCGCCGCTCGCGACGAGCACGGCCGTCGCGGGCGCGATGCGAACGAGCCCCCAAACGCCGGCGTCGAGCGTCGCGGGGCCGAGCGCCGCAAACAGGACCCAGGGGTCGGCGGGCGCACCGCGCACTTCGAGCCCCGAGGAGAAGCCGAGCGCGGGGGGCGCCGAACGCGCGAGGTGGCGCGAGAGGTTCCAGAGCGGCCGTCCTCGCGCGTCGATCAGGTCGACGTCGCCGTCTCGATCGAAGTCTCCGGAACCGTAGCCCTGCGGAACGTTCGCCGGCGCGCCGTTGAGAAGATTCGAAGGCAACGTCTGTGCGAGCGTGAAGGCCGGCGTCGCGCCCGGGCCGGTCGTCGTATTGAGAAGGACGTCGTCTCCAAAAATCATGTCGGGCCGCGCGTCTCCGTCGACATGCAGGAAGCGCGCGTACACGGCCCCGGGAACGCCGGGCGTCGTCGCGATCAACGACGGAATCAGAGCGCCGGTGTAGACCGCGGCGCCGAGGGGCGAAAAGGTCACGATCTCGCGCGCCCCGTCGCCGTCGACGTCGACCACGTCGACGGCCGTCGCCGGGGGCGCTCCGGCGATCGTCCAGGTCGAGAGGGACCCGCCTTCGATGATCGTCGTCGAGCCCCAGGGAGTCTGAGTCGGAGCACCGAGGGCCGTGATGCCGGCCGCCGCGACGACGTCCGGGATTCCGTCGCCGCTCACGTCGGCGACGGCGAGGTCGGAAGCGGTCATGTTCGCGACGAGCGACCCCCACGCCGTCAGGCCGCCGGCGTTGACGTACCGGAAGACGCAACCCGGGGTCAGCGCGACGCCGCCGGTCGCGGGCGGGTGGTAGAGCATCGCGACGTAGACGTCGAGGTCGCCGTCGGCGTCGTCGTCCACCGCCACGGCGCGCGTCGGAACGCCGGGCATGCCGTTTGGGATCGAGACGACGTTGAACGTCAGCGGCGGGCCTTGAAGGTGAAGTCTCGCGATCGACGGCGTCGCCTGCACGACGGTGTTCGCCGACTCGAAAACGTCGACGTCGCCGTCCCCGTCGAAATCGCCGGCGACGAACGCCGCCCCGAGACCGGCGCCTCCGCAGGGGGCGCCCGCCGTCGGCCGGGTGAACCGTCCCGTGCCGTCGTTGACGGCGACCTGCATCGACGAAGCGCAACCGACGCCGAAGGTCGGCAACAACACATCCAGATCGCCGTCGCCGTCGACGTCGACCACGACGTAACGGCTGATGTAGGCCGCGGGCAGGAACAAGTCCGGCCTCTCTTCCCACCAACCCGCGGACCCGGCGTCGAAGAGCAGCTGCCGAACGCCTTCCTGGTAGCCGACGAGCGCATCCTGGTCGCCGTCCCCGTCCGCATCGAGCGGCACGACGAACTGCACGTGGCCCGACCATCCGGACACGATCGCGGGTGCGGCGCCGGACATGTCCCGGATGTCGACGCCGGAGAAGTCGTACCGCCAGACGCGCGTCCCCGCGGCCGACGACGCGGCGACCCACTTCGCGGCCGCCGGAACCGGCGTCACGACGGCTACGAGGGCCCCCGCATTCGTGTACACCTCGTCCTGAAACGGGGCGCCGCCGCCTGCAAACAGGGTCGGAGACGGCGTGGACGTCGTCGCGACGTCGGCGTCGCCGTCGCCGTCGAAGTCGGCGACGACCGCCCCGACGATCGGCAGGTCGCCGGGACACGGGACCTGTACGTAGGACGGGGCTGCCGTCGCGTCGAAGGAGAGGACGAAGCGGTGCACCGTCGACGATCCCGGAACGTAGGCCGAGACGAACAGGTCGTCGCCGCCGGCGCCCGACAACTCTCCGGCGCCCCAAACTTGGCCCACGAGATGGCCGGCGGGAACGGACACGGTCACCTCGGTCGGAGTCGAGGTCGATCCGAAGCCCATGAGCAGCGTGAAGACGGCCAGCGGTGCGAAGTTGGCGGGCGACTTCGCTCCGACGGCGAGGTCGAGCACGCCGTCGTCGTCGAAGTCGCCGAAGAAACCGACGTAGTTGGGGTAAACGGGGGACCACTGCGTCGCGGGCCCTTGGACCGCGCCGCCGGGCCGGGCATACCAAGCGGTCGCACCCGTCGACGTGATCACGGCGACGTCGCGGAAGCCGTCGCCGTCGAAGTCCGCGAAGGCCGCCGCCATGCCGGGCGCGACCGCGGCGCCGAGAGCGTTCGCGAACGGGGCGAATCGCCCCGTGCCGTCGTTTCGATACGTCGCGCCCGGCGCGAGCAGGTCGTCGTCGCCGTCGGCGTCCTCGTCGAACGCGCCGAGGAACGTCGCGTCGCGAGGGAGGCTCTCCTCCACGACGCCGAAACGGGGAGCTTGCGCGAGGCACGACGCCGCGGCGATCGCGGTCGCGAAGAGTGCGAGAACGGTCTGGCGAGACATACGTTGCTCCGGGTGACGCACGGCGCGGAAAGGCTTGGCGCCCCTGCTTACAGATCGAGGACCGTGACGGTCTCGACGTTGGTGACGCGAAGCTGCGTCAGCAGCGCCGCCTGCCACGAGAGCGAGAAGCCGACCAACGCGGGATCGTCCGGCACGGCGAGGGCGACGACGGAGCTTCCGGTCGCGTCGCAGGCGCCCGTCGCCGCGAGGACGGCCGTCGTCGGGTCGATCCGAACGACTCCCCACGGTCCCGCCGGTAGCTGCGCGGTCCCGAGCGACGCGAAGAGCGACCACGGCTCCGAGGGCGCGCCGCGGACCTCCAACCCGGACGTCCGGCCGACGGCGGGCGGGCCGAGACGCGCGAGTTGGCGCGTCAGGTTCCAGAGCGGCCTTCCGCGCGGATCGATCAGGTCGACGTCGCCGTCGAGGTCGAGGTCGGCCGCGGCGTAGTCCTGCGGCGCCGTCGTGCCGGAATTCCCCGACGGCAGCGTCTGCACGAGAACCAGCGCCCCCAGTCCGTCGTTGCGGAATACGAGGTCGCCGACGATCACGTCGGCGAACGGATCGCCGTCCAGATCGATGAAGCGGGCGGACTCGCGGACCACGAGCGTCGCCGACGCCGGGATCGAAAACCCGAGCGACGCGAAGGACACCGAGAAGGGGCCGAGCACCGGGTTGACCGCCGTGAACCCGCCGGGAGCGACGCCGTGCAGGAGAAGGTCGGCGACGCCGTCGCCGGTCGCGTCGGAGGCATCGCACGCCGTGAAGTTCGCGGCGACGAGCGGGGTCGTCGCCGACGTGGCGCCGTCGACCACGCAGCTGACGCCGCTCGCCGGAACGAAGTGCGCCGCGAAGGCGCCGGCGGACAGCAGGTAGTCCTGGAACCCGTCCTGATTGAAATCGAACGCCGCGACGTCGGACGCGGTCAGGTTGACGACCAGCGGCGTCGGCGAGAGACCCGTGCCGAGATTGGCGTACAGGTACAGGCCGCCGAACAGCAGGGCGACGGGGAACGCGGCGGACGACGCGACGGACTCGTAGGCGACGAGAACGTCCTGATCGCCGTCGAGGTCGTGATCGACCGTGATCGCCTTCGAAGGCCGGCCGAGCACGCCGCCCGGCGACGCGACGGCGGTCCAGGTGAGCGGCGGCCCCTGGAGATGCAGCCAGGCCGCCGCGGGCGAGCCCGGGTTCGCGACGAGGTCGGTCGCCTCAAAGACGTCGAGATCCCCGTCGCCGTCGAAGTCCCCCGTCGTGAAGGCGCCCCCGAGACCGCCGCCGCCGCACGGGAGACCTCCGGTCGGGCGCGAGAACCTCCCGCGGCCGTCGTTCAGCGCGACCGCGATCGACGACGGGCAGCCTCCCGAAAACGCGGGCAGGAGCACGTCGGGATCGCCGTCGCCGTCGGCGTCCGCCACCAGGAGACGGTTGACGTACGCCGCGGGCAACGAAAGGTCGGGCGCATCTTCCCAGAGGCCCCCTCCCGGCTGCCGGTAGAACGCGCGGTTCACGCCCTCCGCGTAGCGCAGGACGACGTCGAGATCTCCGTCGGGCTCGAGGTCGATCGGCACGCACGACCGCACGAAGTGGCCTTCGACGGCGGCGAGCTCGGCGCCCGGGAATCCCGCCGAGAGGTCGCGAAGCGATGCGCCGTGCGTCCCGCCGCGGAGCGCGATCGCTCCGCTCCCGATGCGCGTCCAGAGCGCGGCGCCGGCGGCGGGGAACGACGCGACCGAAAACGCGCCGGCCGCCGACGTCCACGTCTCGTCGACGTACGCGCCGCCGACGCCGGCGGAGAGCACGACGTCGTCGTCGCCGTCGAGGTCCTTGTCGACGATCGCGACGCCGTGGATCGGCGCGGTGAAGCCGGCGGCCGTCGCGGTCGCCGTCGGCGCGACGGGCGATCCGTAGATCACGAAGCGATCGACCGCGGCCGAGCCGCCGACCTGTCCGGAAACCACGAGGTCGACGAGGCCGTCGTCGTCGAAATCGCCCGCCGCCCACAGCCTCGCGTGCACGTACGCGGGCGGGAGCGCGACGACGATCGCCGCTCCCTGGAAACCGGCCGCGCCTCCGCCGCGGTGGATCTCGAACGCGCCGAGGTACGTGTCGTTGCCGCGGCCGACCGCCGCGTCCGGAAACCCGTCGCCGTCGACGTCGCCGACGACCACCGCCGCGACGTGGTGATACTGGATCGGCAGGACCGTGGCGCGCGGCGGCGACACGGACGCTCCGCCGGGCCGCGCGAAGAAGATCCGCACCGAGCCGAGGGCCGCGACGACGACGTCGTCGTGTCCGTCGGCGTCGCAATCGGCCCGCGCGGAGGACGTGGCGCCCGTCGTCGCAAGCACCGACGTCACGGCCCCGGGCGCGAGCGCGAACCGGCCGGCGCCGTCGTTCCGGTAGAGACCGTTCGTCGCGACGAGATCCTCGTCGCCGTCGAGATCCTCGTCGAACGCGGCGAGAAACGTCGCGTCGCGCGGCAACGCCTCTTCGACGACCCCGAACGGTGCGCTTTGAGCGGGAAGCGCGGCGCCGAGCACGAGCGCGGCGACGACGATCGACGCCTGGCGGAACGAGGGATTCATGGCGCGCTCCGATCCCTGCGCGGCGTCGCGCAGCGCCCGCCGCTTCGGGGACGTCGACACTCGATCCCGACGCCGCGGTCGCCGGCGGCGCGCGATGCCGCACGCCTCGTTCGACCTCGCTCGTCGACGCGCGGCGCAGGCACGAGCCGCCGCGCGGTTTCTCCGAGGATTCCGCGGCGACGCGCCGCGGAGATCCTTGGGAGCGCCGCGCCTTGTGCAACGGCCGGGCCGGACGGGGCGGCGACGACCGGCAAACGCAGCTTGCCTCGAGACGGCGACGACTCTCGATGACCTGCTCGAGCGGCTCGCGACTCCCTGCGAAGCGCACGCGACGCCGCCGTCCGCCCCCGCCTCCCGCCCCGCCGAAGGCCGCTGACGGCGCCGCCGTCGTTCGCAACCAAGACCTGCTCGCGCCGACGTGATCCGCGGACAGGACCGCGGAGGCCCGCGCGCGGCGCGCAGCGACGCGACGGCCCCGCATCGTGGCGGGGCGGCGTGCGTCGCCGAAACCAACTCCGCGTGCGGCGCCGTCCGGCGTCACCCGTCGATCGGCGATGCGGGCGCGTCCTCGCTGCGCTCGGCACGACGCTCCGCGGTCCTCGCCGGGCACGTCACCGCCTCCGTCGACGCGCTCGGGAATCCGGACAGGACCGCGGAGGCCCGCGCGCGGCGCGCAGCGACGCGACGGCCCCGCATCGTGGGGCGGCGGCGTGCGTCGCCGA
>DASPNK010000487.1:0-5553 GCA_035626575.1 Planctomycetota bacterium
TGATCTGACTTCCGAGGCGGAAGGCGCCGGTGTTCAGCGTGAGCGTTCCCGTCTGGTTGACCGGCGCGAGGGGCGCGCCGTTGACGTACGGGGTCACGCGGGGCGGCGTGGTGGTCGCGTCGAAGACGTAGGCGATGTGCACCCAGGTGCCGATCGGGGGCATGGCGCCGGTGGCGGAGACGGTGCCGAGTCCGCTGCCGGTCAGGGTGATCGAGCCGCCCTGCGCCGCGCCGTAGACGCGGAACGAGCCGCCGACGGGGACGCCCATGAGGTACTGAAGGGACGGATACGAGGTCGGCGTGTACCAGAACTCGAGCGTCCAGGACGTGCCCTGGAGGTTGAGCGTGTATCCGGTGTCGACGTAGGCGTTGGCGCCGGTTTGGCCCGTGCCGACGAGCCCGCCGCCGAGCTGGCCGGGTCCGAACGTGAACGCGCCGTTGACCACGGCCTGGGTGAAGCCCGCGCCGGGCGACGCTTCGTTCAACGCCAGCGTGCCGCCGCCGTCGTTGAGCTTGTAGTAGAGGATCTCGGGGACCTGCTGGGCGGCGACGGCGCCGGCGCAGGCGACGAGGGCGACGACGCTGCGGAGGTGGCGATGCATGAGCGAACTTCCGACTGGGTGGTGAGCGGGGAGGGGCGACGGGGCCGGGAAACCGGCGGGATCTTATCGGGCTCACGGGTGAAAACCCGCGGGCGCAGGACGGGCCGTCGCCCGTCGCGCTCCGTCGTCGGTCCCTTCTTCGCGCCGCGTCGGCGCCTGCGGGCGGTCGCGGCCGATCGAGCGTCCGATAGGATGCCGGCGCTTTGACGCCCTCGGCGACACGACGGCCCGCCGCCCGGCCCGGCGCCAAGGCGCGGCGGCGCCCGGGCAAGGCCGCGGCGTCGAGACCCGCCGAGACGCGCGGCTGGTCCGTGTACATCCTTCGCTGCGCCGACGGGACGCTTTACACCGGAATGACGGTCGACCTCGCGCGGCGCCTCGCGAGCCATGCGGCCGGCACGGCCTCCCGGTGCACGCGCGCGCGGCTTCCCGTGACGCTCGCGTACGTCGAGCCGCAGACGGACCGCGGCGCGGCGCTGCGGCGCGAAGCCGCCGTCAAGCGTCTGCGCCGCGCCGCCAAGCTGGCGCTGTGCGCCGCGGGAAAGGTCGCACCTGATGCGGCGCCCCGGGCTTCTGGGGCGCGACGCCGGCGGAACTGACCCGATTCGCGACCGCCGATTTCGCCAACGGCGACGAAGACCCTACGCTCGGCGCTCGCGGAGACTCCTGAATGCGCCTTTCCTTGGTTCGGCTTCGCTCGGACGCCTGCGTCCGGCGAGGGCTCGCCATCGCCGCCTTCGGCGCCGCAGCCGTCGCGCAGGACCCCCTTCTCCGGCGCACCGACGAGATGATTCCGCCCGGCCGGCGCTCGCCTTTCGCCGTCGTCGATGCGGACTTCGACGGGGACGACGACCTCGTAGGGACGTCCCCGATGTTCTCGGAGGAGGGCCGTTACGCCGAGCTCCCCGGCGTCTTTCTGCTCTCGACGTCTTACGAGACGTCGGGGCCGTCGCCGTGGGCCGTCGTGCGCGATCTCAATGGCGACGGGGCCGCCGAGGTGCTGGTCAATAACGGGGGATTCGGCAACACGTCGTTCAGCTACCAGATCGGCGTCCCGGGGGGCGGATTGCTGCCCGGGATCTTTACGCCGCCGGGCGCGCCTGCGCCGTGGAGCGCCGTCGCCGCGGGCGACGTCGACGGCGACGGCGACCTCGACCTCGTGGCGGCGCGCTGGTTCGGCGGCGGCGTCGCGTCGCCCTTGTCCCTTTGGATCAACGACGGCGTCGGCGGCTTCACCGACGGCTCGGCGACCTCCGGTCTCGCGACCCTTGCGGCGCGCGCCCTCCGCGTCGAGGACCTCGACGGCGACGGCTCCGCCGACGTCGTCGTGGAGATCGACGGCGGCGGCGTCGCGGTACAGCGCGCTTCGGGCGGGGGGGCGTTCGCCCCCGCGGTATGGGCGTCGACGGCGCCGTCCGGCGGAGGGATCCTCGCCTTCCGCACGTCGCTCGGCGACGTCGACGGCGACGGTCTGATCGACGTCGCGACGGTGATCGCCGGGTCGACCCCGCTCGCGATCGCGCCCTCGGTCGAACTGCATCGGCAACTGCCGGGGTTCACGTTCGTCCCGGTCGGCGCGACGCCCGTGGCGCCGTACGGCGACCAGCCCGCGCCCGCGGCGGCGTTGCTCGATCTCGACGCAGACGGCGACGCGGAACTCCTGGTCGCAGGCCGCGACGGTTGCGCGGCGTGGAACGTCGTCGGCGGAATGCTCGTCGGTCCGACGGCGTGGGTCGACGCGCCCGCCCATGCGCTCTTCACCCTCGACGCCGACGGCGACGGCGACCTCGACGCCGCGGCCATGGTTCGAGCGTCGCCTTTCGCCGCCGACTACCGCCTCCTTTTCGCCGACGGCTCGGGGACGCCGGCCGCGGTCCCGACTCCCGCCGCCGCGCGATGGCACGAAAACGGCTCGCGTCCGCTCCTCGTCGACATCGACGGAGACGGCGACCTCGACGACGTCTCTTACTCCGGCGGCGGCGGCGTCGGCGAGCTTCTGATCGCGCGCAACGACGGCTTCGGCATGTTCACCCGACGCGCCCCGGCGCCGTGCACGGGATGCCTCGCGCTCGGAACGCCGATTGTCGGGAGCCCCGCCGCAGCGGCGGTCGCGGTCGCCGACGTGGACGCCGACGGCGACTTGGACGTCGCAGTGTCGAATCTCGCGGGCGGCGTCATGCAGGTGCTGCTCAACGACGGGACGGGCGCGTTCACGGCGGTGACGACGCCGACGGGCCTCGGACAGGTGCGCGCCGCCGCGTGGGCGGACGTCGACGGCGACGGCCTTCCCGATCACGTGGAGGCGCGCGCGTACGCGGGCGCCGGGACGGCGCCGTCTCTTCTCGTGCGGCTGAACCTCGGAGGCGGCGTGCTTGCCGCGCCGACGGCGCCCCCGGTGCTTCCCGGAGGCGCGTCCGACCTCGTCGCACGCGACCTCGACGCGGACGGCGACGTCGACCTCGTCGCGGTGTTCCCGACCGTCGGGCTCGGTCTCGCCATGAACCAGGGCGGCGGCGTCTTCGTCGCCGGAGCGGCGCCCGCCATGGCGCAGTCCGGACCGCAAATCACGGTCGTCGACGCCGGCGACTACGACGCCGACGGCGACCTCGACCTGTGTTGGGGGCGGCAGGTGAGGATCCAGACCGGGCCGGGCGTCTTCGGCGGGTTCGTGTTCGCGGGCGGGCTCGTCGGCCACGTCGCCTCGCGATTCGCAGATGCGGACGACGACGGCGATCTCGACGTCCTCTATTGGTTCGGCGCCGCGAGCGGCACGGCGTGGATCCAGTCCGGGGGCCTCCTGACGCCGGGTTCCGCGATCGGCGCGCCGTTGCTCGGCGCGGCGCTGAACGCCGTTCCGGCCGTCGGAGACGTGGACGGCGACGGCGACCCCGACCTTCTGTCCTGGAACGGGACCGTCGCGTTCAACGCGTCGCGACAGCTCGGCCGCCTGCTGCCGCTTCGCCTCGGCGCCACGGCGTCGGCGGAAGTCCTGGGGCCGCCTGCGGGGTACGCGGTGCTGGCGGCCGGCGTCGAGGCGACGCCCCACGCGACGACGTCCTTCGGCGCGCTCGCGCTCGATCCCGCGTCGGCCGTCGTCGTCGGGGCGGCGCCGCTGGACGCGGAGGGGCGCGCGGTCTTCTCCGGGTTCGTTCCCGTGAGCGCGGGCCCTGCGCTGCTCGGAATCGACTTCCTCTTCCAAGCGTTGGTCGACGGTCCGGACGGTCCGCGGCTGACCGCGGCGCGCCGCGCTCCGGTTTTCGTCTATTGACGCCGTGCGAACGCGCTCGGCGCATTTCGCCTGAAACGTTTCCGAGGCGGCGCCGTCCCCCGGCATGATCGCCGGGGCGTCGACCGGGACGGCGCGCGGCGACGGCTGCGGAGAGACGGATGGCGACGACGGGAGCGGAGCGCGGGCCCGCGGACGCGGCGGAGGCGCTCGAAGCGGCGGACGGGGTCGTCATCCGGCCTTACCGCCCGGGGGATGAGACCGCGATCGTCGACGGCTTCAATCGCGTCTTTCCGTGGGCGCGCCGCACGGTGGAGACGTGGCGCGCGCAGTTCGCGCGCAATCCGGACGCGCTCCGCTGCGAGATCGCAGTCGGCGCCGACGGCGCCGTGCTCGCGCAGTTCGCGGGTCTGCCGCGCCGCGTGCGCGTCGACGGCGCGGAGCGCTCGTTCTCGGAGATCGTCGACTCGTTCGTCGACTCGAGCTTCCGGCGCGGCCTCAAGAAGCCGGGCCTGTTCGCCCGCACCGCGTACGCCTACATCGACCGGCACTGCCGGCCCGACGGCGAAGCGTTCGCCTACGGCCTCCCGAATCCCGACGCCCTGCGGCTCGGCGGACGGCTGCTCGGCTACGCGCCGCTCTCCGCGGTGACGCTGTTCGTGCGCGACGCCGCGCCCGCGCGCGCGCCCGACGACCTCTTCGTCGACGAGGCGGCGCAGTGGCCCGCCGACTTCGACGGGTTCTGGGAGCGCTTCGCCGCGACGCATCCCGCGACCGTGGTGCGCGACCGTCGTTACCTGGAGTGGCGCTACGCGCGGCCCGGCGTCGCTTACCGGCGCTTCTTCGTGCGCGACCCGAAGGGCGTGCTCGTCGCGGCGGCGGTCCTTCGGCCCGAGTGGCTGCCGGACGACTTCGGCCCCGGGACGGCCGCCGCCGCCGAGTGGATGGTCGACGCGCGCCATCCCTCCGCCGCGGCGCTTCCCGCGCTGCTCCCGTCGCTTGCGGCCCGCCTCGGCGCGCGCCGCGCGGCATGCGTCGTCCCGCCCGTTTCCGTCGAAGCGACCGCCTTCGACGCCGCGGGATTCCGCCGCGAACCGACGAAGTTCCTCCTCGTCGGCCGCACCTACGACCCCGCTTTCCTCACGCTCGAGCGCGCCCGCACCGACTGGTACTGGACCCTCGGCGACTTCGACGTGATCTGACGGCGCCGCCTTAGGACCGCAGGTCCGCCCGCGCGCGAAGCGCCGCGACGGATCTGCCGGCGGTGATCGTCGGAGGCTCGCGCCGCGCGCAGCTCGGCGCACGAAGACGGGCGGCGCGCCGGCCGTCAGGACGTCGGGTGCGCGACGAAGTACCAGTTCGCGCCGGTCTCGAACTGCCGGACGAACTCCGATCGGCTCAGCGGCGCGCGTCCCGCGAGGCGACGCTCGAGGAGCGACGTCGCCAGGCCGCAGCTCTCGAGCAGGTCGAAGACGTCCTGAGGCGCGGCGTCGTAGCGGTCCGCGGCGCCGCGCCCGTGCTCGAAGACGACGTGCGGTCGCCAACGCGCCAACGTGCGCCGCGCGCCGCGAAGCACCGCAAGCTCGGCGCCTTCGACGTCGATCTTCACGAAGGCGACGGGACGCTCCGGAGGCAAGGCGCCGTCGAGAGTCTCGATGCGCACGGTCAGCGTCGCGATCTTCTCGTCGGGACGGTCGTAGCGCCGCTCGCGAAGACCGCTGTAACC
>DASPNK010000488.1:0-3823 GCA_035626575.1 Planctomycetota bacterium
CGAGAATGCGGTGCAGCCCGCGGCGACGCAGCTCGCGCAGCGCGTCGACAGGATCGATGCGGCCCGCGACTCCCTTGCCGACTTCGATCAGCTTCACGCCCAGCGCCTCGAGGGCGGGTTTGCGATTCTGGTCGACGTCGGGCCCGTGGAAGACCCAGGTCGGAGTCTGCGCCGCCGACAACGCGACCTTCGACGCCGGCTCGAGGTGCAACCCGGAGTCGAAAATGACGCGCACTGGGTTCCTGCCCTGCACGCCCATCCGGACCGTGAGCTCGGGGTCGTCGGTCTTCACCGTCGCACGCCCGACCACCACCGCGTCCGCGCGGCGCCGCTCTTCGTGCCCTTCGCGCCGCGACGCTTCGCTCGAGATCCACCGGCTGTCGCCCGCGACCGTCGCCACCTTGCCGTCGGCGGTCATCGCCCACTTCAGGACCACCCACGGCAGCGTGCGACCGAGGTAGCGCTTGAAGTCGACCAGCAACCCCTCGGCTTCGGCCGTCGGCGGCAGCTCGACGCACTCCACGCCGGCCGACGCGAGGATCTCGCGCGCCTTGCCCCCGTTCTGCGGATTGGGGTCCTTCGCCGCATAGAAGACGCGGCGGATGCCGGTGGCGAGGATGGCCTCGGTGCAGGCGTGGGTCTTGCCGACCGAGCTGCACGGCTCGAGCGTCACGTAGAGGTCGGCGCCGCGGCACTGCTCGCCCGCGGCGGCGAGGGCGGCCACCTCGGCGTGATGGCCGCCGTACTCGCGGTGCCATCCCTCCCCCACCACGCGCCCGTCGCGGACGACGAGGGCGCCGACCTGAGGGTTGGGCTCGACGAAGCCCGCGCCCTTTTTCGCGAGCTTGATCGCCCGCTCGATGAGTTCCTGCGCGTTCGTCATGGGCTTGGCCGGGGAAGGCGACGGCGGGGCGGAGTCAGACCAGCTCGCCGATGAAACTGACCGGAGAGCATTCCAGAAGCCGCACGCGGACGAGGCGCCCGACGAGGTCGCGGCCGGCGGGGAAATGCACGATGAGGTTCTGATCCGTGCGCGCGGTCCAGCGGTCCGGGTCGCTCTTGCTCGGACCCTCGACCAGCGCGTCGACCTCGGTTCCGAGGCGGGGGCGATTCCGGGCCAGCGACTGCGCGCGCTGGTCCTCGAGCAACGTCTGGTTGCGGCGTTCCTTCTCCTCCGTCGGGACGTCGTCCTCGCGGTCGAAGGCGCGCGTGCCCGCGCGGGGCGAGTATTTGAAGACGAAGCTGGTCTGGAAGTCCGCGTCGCGCAGCAGCGCGCGCGACGCTTCGAAGTCGGCTTCGCTCTCGCCGGGAAAGCCGACGATCCAGTCGGTGGCGACCGAGAGGCGCGGCTCGAACCGGCGCATCAGGTCGAGCTTCTTCCGGTAGTCCGCGACCGTGTAGCCGCGGTTCATCTCCTTCAGCACGCGGTCGCTGCCCGACTGCACCGGCAGGTGCAGGTAGCGCGAAATGCGCGGATGGTCGGCGACCGTCCGCGCCAGTTCCTCCGTCATGTGATTCGGGTGCGAGGTGATGAACGTGATGCGCAGGAATCCGGGGACCTCCTCGTGCAGGCGCGCCAGCAGCTTCGCCAGCGTCGTGCCGTCGTCGAGGTCGAGGCCGTAGGTGTCGATGCGCTGACCCAGCACGGTGAGGTCGACCACGCCGTCGTCGGCGAGGCGCTTCGCTTCTTCCACGAGGTCGGCGAGGGGCCGGCTGCGCTCGCGGCCCTGCGTGTACGGCACGATGCAGAAGGTGCAGAACTTGTCGCACCCGCGCATCGCGGTGAGGAACGCCTGACTCCGCCGCGGGCGCAGCGAGACGTCGCGGTCGAACGACAGCTCCTTCTCGTCGACCGCGATCACGCGCCTGCCGTGGCGCACCTCGTCGAGCAGCGAAACGACGTCTTCGAAGCGGTTGGTGCCGACGACGAGGTCGACGTGGGGCGCGCGCTCGAAGATGAGGTCCTTGTGGTTCTGCGCCATGCAGCCCATGACGCCGATCACGAGCCCGGGGCGCTCCCGCTTCAGGCGCTTCAGCGCGCCGAGCCGCCCGTACACCTTGTCTTCGGCGTGCTCGCGCACGCTGCAGGTGTAGTAGAGGATCACGTCGGCTTCGGTCCGGTCCTCGACCCGGCGAAACCCCGACCCGTGGAGGCGCCCCGCCACCAGCTCCGAATCGAGCCGGTTCATCTGGCACCCCATGTCTTCGAGGAAGAACGCGGGGGGCGACGCCGCAGGGGTCGTCAGATCGGTGGGGGCCATGGAAAACGCGACCGCGAACGGCCTGCGCGTCCGCGGCGAAAAACGCGGCGGACTCTAACCCTGAGGCCTCGACCGACAAGCCGGCGCGCACGCCCCCGCGGTCCGCTGTCAACACGCTCTCAGGGTGTCAATCGACCTTGACAGCGCCGCGGCGCGACGGGGCGCCGCGCGGGTTTTCGAGGCGCGCCGCGCCGCGCCGGGACGGGCGCGACGCGCCGACGTCGCGACGCCGGATGGACGGAACGGCGCTTGCAAAGGACCGGGCGCGGCGACTACGGCCGCCGCACTGCACAGCGGCTTCGCTCGCTCGAAGCCCTTCGATCGGTCCTGGTCTTCGAAAAGGCCGGCCAAGTGTTGGGTGATAGTTCCGGAAGCGGGGCGGTCCTTGGGGGGCCGTCCCGCTTCATTGTCGACGCGCCGCGTCGACGACGCCCCGCGGGCCGCCTCGCCCGCGATCGACGCGCGCCCAGAACGCCAAGGTCCCAGCACGGCGGAATCGCAAGCCGCCGCGCGAGCGCGGCGGAATCAATCAGCCGCCGCCGCGCAGGCGTGGCGGAATCAAAGCGCCGCCGCCGCGCCGAGCGCGGCGGATCGTTGCACCGCCGCCGCGCGAGCGTGGCGGAATCAGTTCACCGCCGCCGCGCCGAGCGCGGCGGAATCGATGCACCGCCGCCACGCGAGCGTGGCGGAATCAGAAACTTCCCGCGCGAACGCGGCGGAATCATTCAACCATCGAAGCCGGGCTTCAGCAGCTTCAATTGCTCGTTCTGCGACTCGGGGCCGTACTGGACGATCTCGTCCTGGAAGTCCGCCGATTCGATCCAGCCGGTGGAGCCGTCGAGGTAGAGGACGCAGACGCCTTTGCCTGCGTGCGGGAGGCTGTCCTTCAACGTGTCGAGCGACTCGGACGACGACTGATCGGGGACCTTGTTGCCGGAGATCGCCTTCACCGCGGCGTTCGGCTCGGACATCGACAGGCGGTTGCGGCGATTCATGCCGCGCGTCATCGGCCCCGTGTAGTCGATGGCGTCCGGCGTCATGTCGGCGAGGTCGGCCGGCGGTTTGTTCTTCGTCGACGGGCAGTAGAAGATCTTGGCGTTCTTCTCGTTCTTGTCGAAGTAGCGGCCCCAGGTGGCGAGCACGAACGCCGCGCCTTCCGCGTCCGGAAGGCCGTTATGGTCGGTCTCGTAGATGCGGAGCATCTTGCCGATTTCGCGCAGGTTGTCCTGGCACTTCGCCTTGTCGGCGCTGCGCATGATCGCGGGGATGCCCGCCATGCCGAGCCCGGCGAGCGTCGCGATGATCGCCATCACGACCAGGAGTTCGATGAGGGTGAAGCCGCGGGTACGGCGAGGTGAGTGCATGCAGCGCATCCGTTGAGCCGGCGCCGGCCTGAAAACGACAGGAGCCGCGACGATCATAGGGATCGGCCGCGGCCCAGGCAACGGCGCGGCGGGCCTCCGGAGAGGCCCGCGCGCGGCGAACGGAGGTCAGGCGTCCCGGCGCAGCGCCTCCGCCCGGTCCGTCCGCTCCCAGGTGAACTCCGGGAGCGCCCGGCCGAA
>DASPNK010000489.1:0-5454 GCA_035626575.1 Planctomycetota bacterium
GCCGACGACGGTCAGCGCCGGCCCGAGCGCGGTCGCGACGCCGTGCAGCGCCGGAACGACGCGGTCCGCGACCGACTGGCCGGTCCCCGCCGGGTCGTAGGGCCTTCGAAAGCCGCCGAGCACGACGAGGCGCGCGGCGAACGTCGCCGCCCAGACCGCCGCATGCGCGACGGACAACCGACGCCGGGCGCGACGCGCGTCGGCGTCGAGAAGGACCACGGCGGCGCCGAACATCCATGCCGGCGCGGCGAACGCCGACTCCTTCGCGCCGTAGGCGAGGGCGGCGAGAAGGAGAGACGCGGCCGACCCGGCGACGAATCGCTCGACCGCCCACAGCGTCAGCGCGAGCGCCAGCAGCTCCTGCTGCCCCGAGACGGTCCAGCCCAGCGACTCGGCGTGACACGGCGCCGCGACGAACGTCGCCGTCACGAGCGCGGGGACGAGGCGCGGGTCCGGCGCGCCGCGCCGCATCAACCGCCAGAGCGCGCCCGCGGCGGCGATCAGCAGCGCGACCGACGCCGCGCGCCAGAGGGCGGGTCGCGGCCCGAAGATCTCCGATTCCGCCGCCGCGAGCGCCGTCGACGTCGGGCGCCAGAAGTCGTTGACGAACTCGAGGAACCGTCGGGTGACGCCGCGCGCGACCGCTTCGGCCGGGCCGAGCCGTTCGACGCGCTCGAGGATGCCGAAGTCGTCCCGCCAGAAGCCGCCGAAGAACGTCGCGGCGTGCGTCGCGAGGCCGGCGGCGCATGCGAGAAGGAAGATCGCGGCGGAAGGCGGTCTTCGCATGGCGGCGGAGGATATCCGACGGCGGCGGGCCGTCGGACTTCGGCGGCGCGCTTCGGACTTCTGCGCCCCCGCGGACTTCGGCGTCGTCGCCGCGCCTCCGCATCGAAACCCGCCCGCGCCGGTTTCTTGCCGGGGAACGGCTCCGGGCCGTATCCTTGCCCCGCCGTCGTCGGTGCGCCGCGCACGTGCGCGCGTCGGCCGACTCCGTTTCGCACTCCGAGACACCCCCATGCGCAGTCTTCACGCCCTGCCGGCGCTCCTGCTCGCCGCGGCGCCCGCTATCGCCCAGTTCGGCAACGGTTGCAACGGCGACCTCGAAACCACCGTCCTCGTCGCCGGCTCCAACCTCACCGTGACGGTGAAGGGCGGCGCCAACCAGGCCTACGGACTGTTCCTCTCCGACAGCCCCGGCCCGGTGGTCATCCCGGGCTTCGGCACGATCTCGCTCGACGTCTTCAGCCCGGCGTTTTTCCCGCTCGCGTCGGGCGCGCTGAACGGCTCGGGCGTCGCGACCTTCACGGCGCCGATCCCCAACGACGCGGTCTGGCAGTCGATCGTCTTCTACGGCCAGGCCGTGGTGGCCGACCCGGCGTGCCCGACCGGCTGGGCGATCACCCGCGGCATCCGCTTCGACTTCGAGCCGCCCGATACCTTCGTCGCCCTGCCGACGATGTCGACCGCGCGCGCGCTTGCGACCGGCTCGCTCCTCCAGGACGGCCGCGTGTTCGTCGCCGGCGGCGGCGGCGGCTCGCTGACCGCGCCTTCGGGCACCGGCACCTCCGAGCTGTACTCGCCGTTTTCGCGCACGTGGGCGCCGGGGCCGAACCTCGGCCTCGCCCGCGCCTTCCACGAAGCGGTCACGCTCTCCGACGGCCGCGTGCTGCTGATCGGCGGCGCCGACGCGACCGGCGGCGTCACCGCGAGCTGCGAGATCTTCGACCCGGCGCTGGGAGTGATGACGCCGGCGTCGTCGATGAACGCGCCGCGCGCCGGGTGCACCGCCACGCTGCTCAACAACGGCAAGGTGCTGGTCACCGGCGGGACGAACACGTTCCAGATTCCGGCGGGCACCACCAGTCTCGCGCCGATCCTCAACGCCGCGCAGAACGACGGCGAGGTGTACGACCCGGCGATCGACGTCTGGACGTACGTCCCCGGCGCCATGGCGTCGAAGCGGATGATGCACGCCGCCGCACTGCTGCAGAACGGCAAGGTGCTGGTCGTCTCGGGCGTCAACGGCGCGACGAACCTGCTGGGGACGGACGTCCCCGCGTTCACGCAGACCTGCAACCTCTACAACCCCGCCACGAACGCGTGGGAGGCGGCCGCGCAGCTTCCGGCGGGCATCTTCGGCGTCGGCGGCATCCCCGGCCGCGGCGGCCACCGCGTGACGACCATGAACAACGGCGAGGTCTTCATGGCGGGCGGCCTGGCGTCGGTGTTGGGCATCCCGGGCGCCACGGCGACCACCGGGCGCTACACGCCGGCGACGAACTCGTGGGCGTCGGCGGGCACGATGCCGCAGGCCGTCGGCATGCACGGCCAGGTGCTGCTGAAGAACGGCAAAGCGCACGTCTCGGGCGGCGCGTCGGTGTCGCTGAGCGGCTCCACCATCGCGTTCTCCGCGGTCGCCGACTGCGCGACGCGCGTGCAGGCGACGTCGTCGTTCACGACGACGACGGCCATGCCTCAGGCCACCGGCGGTCACCTCGCCGTGCGCCTCCACGACGGATCGGTGCTGATGGTCGGCGGCGGCGACGCCTCCGGCGCGGCGACCGCCGCCGCGTACCACTACACGCCGGCGCCCTGACCGCGATCCCGCCGCGCGGGGCTTAAGTCCCGCGCGGCGTATCTTCGGCGCGCCATGGCTCCGCGCGTCGACGTGGTCGTCGTCTCGGTGTTCGACGACCCTCGCCTCCGCACCTGCCTCGACGCGCTGCGGGCGCAGCGCGACGCGACGCTGCACGTCGTCGTGATCGAGAACGGCGCCGGGCCCGTTCCGGTCGACCTCGGCGAGGCCGCCGGCGCCGTGGCGACCCTGACGCGGCGCCGCCGGGTCGAGAACCCGGGCTTCTGCGCGGCGTTCGACGAAGGGTTCGACGCGGGCGACGCGCCGTACGTGCTGTCGGTGAATCCCGACGCGACGCTGCGGCCTTACGCCGTGGCCGCCGCCTGCGCGGCCGCGGCGGCGGATCCGAACGTGGGGGCCGTCGCGTTCCGCCTGACGCGGTCCGACGCCGTCCTGCTCGACTCGGCGGGCGTCGTCGAACACCCGGCGTGGTGGCGCGCGTCGGACCGGGGCGGCGGTCGCCCCGCGCAGGGCGCCTTCCTCGACGCGGCGGACGTCGACGCCCCCTGCCTCGCCGCCGCGCTGCTGGTGCGCCGCGCCGTCGACGCCGCCCGCGACGGCGCCGGCGAGGTTCTCGACGCGCGCTACTTCGCCTACCAGGACGACGTCGACCTCGGGCGACGGCTCCGACGCGCGGGCTTCCGCGTGCGCTATCAGCCCACGGCCGACGGCGCGCACGAGCGCGGCTGGAAGGAGGGGCGGCGCCGCGAAATCCCGCTCGCGCTCAGGCGCCTCTCCCTTCGCAACCGGCTCTGGACGATCGCCAAGAACGCGTCGGCCGGGGGGCTTCTGCTTCGACTTCCCGCGCTGCTCCTGTACGAGGCCGCGCGATTCGCGTATCTCCTCGTGCGCGAGCCGGGCGTGCTGCCGGCCTACGTCGACGCGCTGCGAGGGCTTCCCGCGACCCTCCGGCGTCGGCCGCTGCGCGGGACGAGATGACCACGTCGGACGCGACCGAGCCGCCGCCGGACCTTTCGGTCCTCGTGGCCTCTTACAACACGCGCGACCTCCTGCTGGAGTGCCTCGCGACCCTCGAGCGCAACCGCGGCGCGTTGCGGGTCGAGACGGTGGTGGTCGACAACTCGTCGAGCGACGGCACGCCCGACGCGGTGGCCGAGCGATTCCCGCACGTGACCCTCGTGCGCAACGCCGTCAACGAGGGTTTCGCCAAAGCCAACAACCGCGCGCTGAAGCTCGCCCGCGGGCGCTACCTGCTCCTCCTGAACCCCGACACGCTCATTCCGCCCGACGTGCTCGCGCCGATGGTCGCGCTGATGGAGGAGAACAAGGACGTCGGGCTCGCGGGATGCCGGGTGGATCGGCCCGACGGCGGGCTCGACGCCGCGTGCAAGCGCAGCTTCCCGACGCCATGGAACGCGCTGGGCCGCTTCCTCGGGCTCGACCGTCTGCTGCCGCGGCTCTTCGGCCAGTACCGGCGCGCGGCCGACGACCCGCGCGGCCGATACGACGTCGACGCCGTGGTCGGCGCCTTCATGCTGGTGCGTCGGGAGACCGTCGACGACGTCGGCGGCCTCGACGAGGACTTCTTCATGTTCGGAGAGGACCTCGACTGGTGCTACCGCGTCAAGCGCAAGGACTGGCGCGTCTGGTACGTCGGCGATCGCGGCGTGGTGCACCACAAGGGCGCCTCGACGCGCCAGGACCCGCACCGGATGAACTGGCACTTCCACCGGTCGATGTTCCTCTTCCATCGGAAGCACCTCGTCGACAGGTATCCGTTCTTCGTGAACTGGCTGGTCTACCTCGGCATCACGCTGCGCTACGCGGCGCGGGCGCTGGCGGCGGCGGTCCGCCCGAAGGCCCCGCGCGCGGCGCTCGGCCCGGCGGAGATGGCGCGTCTCGAAACGCGCTACGGCCTGAAGCTCGAGGCCGGCGCCCGCGACGACCGCTGAGCGCGGTCAGACGCCGACGAGGCGAGCGACGCGCCGCGCACTCGGCGGCGAAGCGACTCGGACGCTGCGGACGCCGGAAGCGTCGAAGAGTCCGCCCGCGACTTCGGGTTGCCCCCCGACTTCGGTGCCGACCTCCTTCGGACGAAGCAGGGCCGTCCCTTCGCTACGCTCCGGGCCGGGCCGCTGCGGTCCATGCGTCGGTCGTCAAGCGGCGGTCCGCGGCAGATCAAGCGTCTGCGGGATCGAGACGCCGCGATCGCCGTCGTAGGTCGTACGCCGCGCCATTGTCGGCACGGACGCCATCACCGCGGACCGGCGGCCGAGCGCGCAGCGCGAGACCGCGGCCGCATCGTCGATCTGCCGTCGACGAGGAACGCCGCCTGCGGGGCCGCTCTCCTTCCGACGACGCAGGGCTCCTTCCGCTGCGCTTCGCGCCGGGCATTTGCAGTCCACGGCCCCGCCGCCGCGCCGTCGACGGCGGCGGCCGTTCTGCGAACGCACCTGGCCGCCTCCAGGCCGGAGCGGACGTATTCGGCGCAGGCGTACTCGGGGCCCCGTCCATGGCGCCGCAGGTGACGCAGCATGGCGTCGTCCGGATGGAGGGCCAGGGCGGCGGGGAACGGCGCGACGCCTTCGGCGGCGAGGACGCAGGAGGCCGCGCCGCGGAATCCGGGGGCGGACGCGCCGGGCGCGGCGAGCGGGGGAGGATCCACCGGAGCGCATCCTACGGCCCCGCCCGCGAAATCGGCGCGAGCGGCTATCATCCCCGCGCCACCGAAAAGGAATCTTGCACGTGATGCGATTCGTCGGGCTGACGGACGTCGGCCAGAAGCGGACCGAAAACGAAGACCGGTTCGTCGTCGACAACGAGAACCATTTCGCGGTGCTCGCCGACGGCATGGGCGG
>DASPNK010000490.1:0-8318 GCA_035626575.1 Planctomycetota bacterium
CTCCGGCGTCCCCCCCGTCGCGATCCGCACCTGGACCGGGGCCGCGGCGGGCGCTTTCGGCGCCTTCGTCGCGTTCGTGGGCGACGTCGACGGCGACGGCAAGACCGACGTCGGCGTCGGGGACTCGCATGATCCGAGCCACGGCTACGCGGCCGGCGCGATCTCGGTGTACTCGGGATTCAGCGGCGCCCTGCTCCATCGCGTCTACGGCGACGGCGAGAACGACCAGCTGGGGCCCGTCTCCGGAGTCGGGGACCTCGACGGCGACGGATTCGACGACGTCGCCGCAGGATTCGACGCATCGACGCAGCACTCGTCGTTTCCAGGCGCGATTCGCCTCTATTCGGGAGCGACGGGCGACGTGTTCGCCACGTTGTCCGGCGACGTCGACTACGACGGATTCGGAGATGCGATCGCCGGTCTGGGCGACCTCGACGGTGACGGTTTTCCGGAGATCGCCGTGGGCGCCCCCGACGCGGACGTCGCCTATTCGGACGCGGGCTTCATGCGCGTCTTGTCGCCGATCGGCGCGCGGCCGTTCGGCGCCGGCGCCGATCCGCACCAGACGCTCGCGCTGGCCTGGGCGAGCGGTCCCGCCGGCGCGGTCGCGCACGGCGCGGCGCACGTCTCCGGCGCCCTCCCCTTCGCGCCGGGTCTCGCCGTCGTCTCCCTTTCCGCGGTGAGCGCGCCGGTCGTCCATCCCGCGTTCGGCACGACTCCGCTGGTCGACCTGGGCCTCGGCAATTTCGCCGCGGCGCCGTTCACGTTCGACGGAGCGGGCGCGGCGGCCTTCGCCGCGTCGCTGCTCACGCCGCACTTGGAGGGGTTCTCGATCTTCTGCCAGGCGTTCGAGCTCAACGCCCCGGTTCCGTTGGGATGGCGCTCGTCGCCCGGGCTTGAGCTCCGCTTCATGTCCTCGACGCCTCCGCCCGCGCCCCTTGCGCCCGAGTTGCCGTTGCGCCGGGCGCACTACGGCGCCGTACCGTTCAAAGCCGCAGGCGAGTGCGTCCGCGGCGCGGGCGACGTCGACGCCGACGGCGTCCCCGATCTGGTGATCGGAGCGTTCGCCCACGTCGACGGCGGCACGACGCCGGGCTCGGCGCGGGTGATGTCCGGCGCAACGGGGCTCGAGGTCCACGCCTTCTTCGGCGCCGCGCCGAACGACGGTTTCGGCGTCGCGGTCGACGGCGCGGGGGACGTGGACGGCGACGGCTACGACGACGTCGTGGTGGGATCGCCTTACGCGGGGACGGCGGGCTTCCAGGCGGGCAAGGTCGAGGTCTTTTCCGGCGCCACCGGAGCGGTTCTCCGAACGTGGTTCGGGCAAGCCCTGGGCGACCAATTCGGCTTCGCGGTCGCGGGGATCGACGACGTCAACGCCGACGGGTTCGATGACGTCGTCGTCGGCGCTCCTCAGGCCGATCCGGCAGGAGCCGGGTCGGGCCGCGCGACGGTGATCTCCGGCCTCGATGGCGCGGTCCTTTTCACCTTCCCGGGCAACAGCGCCTTCGACAACGCCGGGCAGGCGGTCGCCGCCGCAGGCGACGTGAACGGCGACGGCAAGCCCGACATTCTCGTCGGCGCACCCCGCGACGGCGCCGCCTGGCAGACCACCGGGTCGGGCCGCGTACGCCTCTACTCAGGAGCGACCGGCGCGGTGCTTCACACCCTGAGCGGCGGATCCACCGGCGCCCTCTTTGGATTCTCCGTCGCGGGTCTCGGCGACGTCGACGGCGACGGAATGTCGGACGTCGCCGTCGGTGCGCCCGGTCTGAGCTTCGCGACGCTCGAGGGAGGCAGGATCGCCGTCTATTCGGGGGTGAGCGGACAGTTTCTTTTCTCCTCCGACGGCGTCGCGGACGGCGAGAACTTCGGCACGTCCGTCGGGAATGCCGGCGACGTCGACGGGGACGGGACTCCCGACGTCGTCGCCGGGGCGCCCCGCGCCGCGGCTTTCGGGTATCGCTCGGGCCTCGCGCGCGTCCTGTCGGGCGTCGACGGCGCGGTCCTGCTTACCGCGTACGGCGCGGCGCCCCTCGACGTCTGCGGAACGTCGGTCGACGGCGCGGGCGACCTCGACGGCGACGGATTCGCCGAGGTCGTCGTGGGGGTTCCGGGCGACGGAGCGGTTCACTGGGACGGAGGCGCGGCGCGTGTCTACTCGATCGGCGGAGCGCGCGCCTACGGCGCCGGTCCGTCGACTCCCCTCGCGGCGCTCTGGACGCGCGGACCGGGCGACCCCGCCGCAGGGACGCTTCATTTGACGGGCGCCGCTCCCGGCGCGCCCGCGTTGTTCGTGCTCGCGACTGCAAAGGGCATGTCGGTCTTCGGCGGCGCGACCGTCCTTCTCGATCCGCAGGCCGGGGTCGTGTCGACGTCCGCGCTCGTGTGCGACGGATTCGGGGGATGTACGTTCCCCCTCGACCTGCGCGACCCCGCCCTCGCGGGTCAGACCCTGTTCGCACAGGTTTTCGCCGACGGTACGCCTGGCGCGACCGGACTTGCGGCGTCCAACGGCCTCGAGCTCCGCTTCGTCGAGTAGCGTCCTTCTCCGACCCGATCCCGCCCGCCACGCATCGACGACGACCACGGATCTCCGAGCACTGGAGCCGATCGAACCGGGATGCCGATGACGGCGGAGGGCGCCGCGCCGGGCGGCGCCCTCCGCGACCATGGGCCTGGCGACACGACTCGTCGACGACGCGCGGGAATGGCGCCGCGGGCGCAGCCGCGTTCCGCGCGCGGTTCTCGCCGCGTGGCTCGCCTGGCTTTGGATCAAGCTCGTCAGCGACCCGCAGGCGCCGACGCTGTTTTCGGGCATCGATCTCGGGATCCACGAGGCGGGGCACCTTCTCTTCTCGGGATGCGGGATGTTCCTCGCGGTGGCGGGAGGGACGATCCTGCAGCTCCTCGCGCCGGTCGCCGCGGGCGTCGTGCTCGCCCGCCAGGGCGACCGCTTCGGAGTGTGCGTCGCTGCGGCGTGGCTGGGAGTGAACCTCGTGGAGGTCTCGGTGTACATGGGCGACGCGCGCGCGATGGAGCTGCCGCTCGTCACCGTCGGCGGCGGGCATCCGCTCCACGACTGGAACTACCTCCTCGGCCGCTGCGGGCTTCTGCGTTCCGACCGCGCCCTCGCCGGCGTCGTCCGCACGGCGGGAGCGGCGCTGCATGCGCTGGCGCTGCTCGGCGGCGGCTGGTTGATCGCGGGCATGGGGCGCGCACGTGCGTCGAACCCCGCGTCGGCTTTCGACGCGCGCGCCGCGGCGAAGTCCTCCGGATTCGGTTTCCGCGAAGAGCGCGCGAAGCGCGCGCCCGGTTTCGAAAGTCTCCGCGATCGGCCGCGCTTCGGGGCCTCCGCAGACGCGCGCCCGCCGCGAAAAATCGAGGCGGGAGGCGAGCGCGACCCTTCGTTAAGTTCGACCGCCCCCGTCGGGCGTCCGTCGGACGGTGATGCGGGCCCCGGTGCGTTCTGACGCGACGCGGGTCCATCCGCCAGGAGATATGCCGGTCATGTCGCAGAACCCGAGCCCCGCGTCGGCCCCGAAGACCGCCGAGCTGACGTGGAACGGCCGTACCTACCAGCTGCCCGTCACCGTCGGGTCCGAGGGCGAGGTGGGCGTCGACATCGAGAAGCTCCGCGCCCAGAGCGGGATGATCACCCTCGATCCGGGCTACGGGAACACCGGCGCCTGCAAGAGCGCGATCACCTATATCGACGGCGAAAAAGGCATCCTTCGCTATCGCGGCTACCCCATCGAAGAGCTCGCCGAGAAGGCGACGTTCCTCGAAACGGCGTGGCTGCTGATGAACGGCGAGCTGCCCTCGAAGGCCGAGCTGCAGTCGTTCACGCATTCGGTCACGCGGCACACCCTCCTGCACGAGGATCTCGGCCGCTTCTTCGCCGCTTTCCCGAAAGACGCCCACCCGATGCCGGTGTGCGCGGCGGCGGTCGGCGCGCTGTCGACTTTCTATCGCACCCTCGGCGACGACGACGCCCCGGTCGACGCGGCGATCCGCCTCATCGCCAAGATGCCGACCATCGCCGCCTGGTCGTACAAGCACTTCCTCGGCCAGCCCGCGATGTATCCGCGGAATGATCTCGACTACGCGTCGAACTTCCTCCGCATGATGTTCGCGACGCCGTGCGAGGAGTACGACGTCGACCCGCTCGCGGCGAAGGCGCTCGACCTCCTGCTCATCCTCCACGCCGACCACGAGCAGAACTGCTCCACCAGCACGGTGCGCATGGTCGGCAGCTCGCGCGCCAACCTCTTCGCGAGCGTCGCGGCGGGCATCAGCGCGCTGTGGGGCCCGCTTCACGGCGGCGCCAACCAGCAGGTCATCGAGATGCTGGAGCAGATCGCGGCCGACGGCGGCTCCGCCGACAAGTTCGTCGCGCGCGCGAAGGACAAGAAGGACGACGCGCGCCTGATGGGTTTCGGGCACCGCGTCTACAAGAACTACGACCCGCGCGCCGCGATCCTGAAGCGATACTGCGCCGAGGTGGTGAACCGCATGGGCGGCGCCTCGGGATCGGCGAAGCTCCTCGAAATCGCCATGCGGCTCGAAGAGATCGCGCTCTCCGACGAGTACTTCATCGGACGGAAGCTCTACCCGAACGTCGACTTCTACTCCGGCGTGATCTACAAGGCGATGGGCATCCCCGTGAACATGTTCACGGTGATGTTCGCCATCGGCCGCCTGCCCGGCTGGATCGCGCATTGGATCGAAATGCGCAACGCCCCGGACTTCCGCATCGGCCGTCCGCGTCAGATCTACACCGGCGCCCAGCAGCGCGCGTACCTGCCGATCGATCGGCGCTGACGGCGTCGCCGCGGCGCGCGGCGGTTCGACAAAAGTCGGGGGCGACGTGCTTCGGCACGGCGCCCCCGACGCGTTTCCGACGTCGCCGTGCCGGTCACGCCGGCGGCGTCGAACGAGACGTCACGACGATCCGTCGTTGCGTGACGAGTTACCGCGAGCGGCTCGAACCGCCCCGGCTCGAGCCGCCTCGGCCGCCCGAAGAGCGACCGCGACTCGAGCTGCTGTTTCCACCGCGCGACGACGACGAGCGACTCGAGCTCGAGCGTCCGCGCGAACCGCCGGAAGACCTCGCAGCCATGACGTTTCTCCGTTTAAGAGACCACGCCCTCAGGGAATGAGGGCTTGTCGACGTCGCGATGCAACCATCGCGTCGCCGACGGTGACGCATCCCGACCCGCGAAGGCCGGAACGGAACCATGGCCGACGTCTCCGTCGGTCCGGTTCGGCGCCTTTCCCAGCGCGCCGTCGATCAGCGCGCCGACGCCCGACAGGATCGCGCCCCACTTCACCGGTTCGTCGCGTTCGTTCCGCTCGAGGCGGTCGCGGCGAGATGCTGTCGACGTTCGTGGAGTCATGGTCAGTCGGGCGAGCGTTCGCCCTTCCGTTCCATAGAAGAGCCTCGATTCCCGCCGGCGCCGCGACGGCCCCCGAGCGGCGCGCGTCGTCGCCTCCGGACGCGGCGGCGAAAAAAGCCGAAGCGCACGCCGCGTCGACGCGCGCCGTCGCCTCCGCACGATCGGGGACGCGCGGGCTCGCTAAGCGACGTTGCGCGACGCGCGAAGAAACGGCGGGCGCGGGAACGCGATCGAGGACGAGACGTCGACCTCGTTCACCGCGCCGCGCAGCAACTCGAAAAAGGGCGCGAGCGACGGCGACGCGGCGCGATCGAGAAAAAAAGCGTCGAGGAGCGGTCGAGGGCGCCCTCGAAGGCCGGGCTGCGGTCGCGCCCGCCTCGGCGGTACGACGCGGCGAGGTCAGCGCTTTTCGGGCGAGCTCCCGCGGCTCTCGGGGCGCTCGAGGTCCAGCTCGCGCCGCCAGGCGGCGACGTCGAAGCGCGCGTCGAGATCGGCGAAGACCGCCTGGATCGGCGCGGCGGCCGGCGCTTCGGCGTCGCCGTAGACCCGGCGTCGGACGCCGTCGACGTTCCAGTACAGCGTGACGGGGCGCGCGGACCGGTTCTTCGTCGGCCCCCCGTTCATCGAGACGCCGGCCGCGCCGCCCGGGTCGCCGACCACAAGTCCCGGAAGGTCGTTCACGTCGCGGTTGCGCAGGATCTCGCGCACGGCGGCGACGCCGTCCCGGCCGACGCGACGCGTCGCGGTCGCGTGCGGGAGGATCAGCGTCAGAACGCCGTCGTCCGACAGCTCCAGGGCTTCCGGTCGACCCTCAGCCCACCGGCCGACGTTGAGGACCGTCGACGCAGTAAAGACCGACGCGGCTTCGGCGCCGACGACGTTGCCGTGAGGGCGCGTCCACTTCCACGGCAAGCCGATCGCCGCGACGAGCACGACCGCGAGCGTCGAGAGTCGCCGCCGGAGGCGACGCTCTTTGAACGCGGACCACTCCGCGCAGCGCGGACACTCGGCGGTGGGCGGGTGCGGGGCGTCTTCCATGCGTGCGGGCTTCGCGACGGCGACGGCGCCCGACGCGTGCGGCGCGAGTGTACCGGCGGCCCGGCGCCGTGATCGACCGTCCGTCCCGGCCGCCGCTATGGAACCGACATGGCGCGCGTCTTCGTCGGCATTTCCGGCTGGACCTACGAGCCCTGGCGGGGCGAGTTCTACCCGCACGGACTGCCGCAGAACCGGGAGCTGGACTTCGCCGCGCGTCGCTTCAACGCGCTCGAGGTGAACGGGACGTTTTACTCGCTGCAACGACCGTCGAGCTTCGCCGCCTGGTACGAGGCGGCGCCGACGGGTTTCACGTTCGCGTTGAAGGGCGGGCGTTACCTCACGCACCTCCGCAGGCTCCGCGATCCGCGCACGCCCCTCGCCAACTACTTCGCGTCGGGGCCGCTCGCGCTCAGAGAGAAGCTGGGGCCGATCCTCTGGCAGTTCCCACCGCAGTTCGCGTTCGATCCCGACCGCTTCGAGGCGTTCTTCGATCTCCTGCCTCGGGACACGGTCGACGCCGCGCGGCTCGCGCGCGGCCACGACGCCTGGATGAAAGGGCGCGTCCACCTCGAGACCGATGCGCGGCGGCCGCTGCGGCACGCCGTCGAGTTCCGCCACGAGAGCTTCCGCGACCCGCGGTGGTTCGAGCTGCTCCGGCGCTACGGCGTCGCTTCGGTGGTCGCCGACGTCGCCGGGAAATTCCCCGTGGCGCACGACGTGACGACCGACTGGGTGTACGTGCGCCTTCACGGGTCGCGACGCCTGTACGTAAGCGGGTACACCCCGCGGGAGATCCGCGCCTGGGCGGACCGGGTCGCGGCGTGGCGCGACGGAGAGGAACCCGCCGATGCGGAACGCGTCGGCCGCGAGGCGCCGCCCGCGCCCGCCGGCCGCGACGTCTACGTCTTCTTCGACAACACCGACGTCAAGCTGCGAGCGCCCGTCGACGCGCGGCGCCTCGCCGCCGCGCTCGGCGTCGGGCCCGGCGGGACGGCGCGCGACGTCCTCCGCGACCTCGGGATCGACCCGCGCCGGGCCGGGCCGGCGCCGACGCGGGAAGAGCGAGCCCGCGCGACGCGGCGACGGATCGCCGCGCGGCGGCCTTCGCCGTGGCCGACGCGACCCGCTGCCGAGGCCGCGGGTCCGTCGCCCGCGAGGGTCAGACGTCGATCTTCAGCGCGTACGGCGCCGTGAGGCGGTACGGGCCGAAGCGCACCGTGAGGGCGCCGACGGAGTTGTCCGACGCGTCGGGCTCGAAGGCGATCTCAAGCGTTTCGGCGACCCCGCCCGTGGACTTCTCCGACAACATCGGCACCTCGACGCCTTTGCCCGCGGTCCTGCCGACGGCGAAGGGGTCGATCTTCATCTTGCGGATCTCGGCGGCGTCGAGGAACGCGAGCACGTAGCCGCCTTCCTTCGTGCGCTCGAGCGCCAGGTAGTACATCCCCGCCGGGATCGCCTTGCCGTTCAGCGTGAGGTCGGCGTTCGAGTCGAACGTCGTCCAGAAGTCGGCGCCGAAGCGCCAGCGCTTCCCGTCGAGCTTGCCGGACTCGATGTTCTTCGCGTACTCCGCGCTCCACGCCGGCGCGCCGTAGGCGATGGCGACCTGCTGGGCGGCCCTAAAGCCCTCGCCGAGGAAAACGAGGCGCGTCGTCTTCCGCTCGCCGGTCAGGTGAAGCGCCTGACGCCCCTTGGGCATGGCCTTCAGCTTCTCCACGAGCTGCTTGTAGCGGTCGTCTTCCCGAAGGACCGCGAGGTCCTCGTCCTTCTCCATCTGACCCGCGTCGCGGAAGCCGGCGGCGACCGCCTTTTCGAGCGCCTCGAAGGCGGCGTCCTTCTCCTTCTTGAGCGCGTACGCGCAGCCGAGGTTGTACAGCCCGA
>DASPNK010000491.1:0-4178 GCA_035626575.1 Planctomycetota bacterium
TCGCGGCCCGCCGCGTTCAAGCGCGCGTGGTGCGCGTGGCTCGCGGGCGACGCCGCCGAAGCCGCGAAGCGTTTCGAAGCGCTCGTCGCCGCGGACGGCGCGGCGGATCCCGTCGCCGAGGAGTCGCTGGCGATGGTCGCCGTCGCGCGCCATGCCGCGGGCGACGCCGACGCGGCGCTGGCCGCCGCGGACCGCTACCGCGCGACGCATCCCAAGGGCGCGCATCTCGGAAAGACGGAGCGCGTCGCGTCGCGCGTGCTGAAGGCGAAAGGCGACCTGCGCGCCGCGGGGGAGCGCCTCGCGGCGGCGGCGGGCGCGGGCGGCGCAAGCGAGGCGGACGTCGCCGCCGATCGCCTGACTTCGGCCGAGATCGCCTATCGACAGGGCGACTTCCGTCGGGCGCAGTCCCTTTACCGCGAAGCCGCCGAACGCCGCGACGCCGTCGGCGCGCAGGCGTGCGAAGGCCTCGCGTGGTGTGCGTTCGAACTGGGGGACGACGGCGACTGCGAAGCGTGCGTCGACGCGGGCCTCCGGCATCCGGCGGGGGAATCGGTCGCGCCCTCCCTGCGCGAACTCCTGGTCTCCCTCCGCCACCGTCAGGGGCGCTTCGACGACGCGGCGAAGGCCGCGCGCGATTATCTGAAGCGGCACGCGACTCACGCCCGCGCCGCCGAGGTGCGCCTGATGCTGGGCACGGCGCAGGCGCGGGCCGACCGCCCGAAGGACGCGTTGAGGACGCTGCACGAGCTCGGCCGCGGGGAGGGGCTCTCCCGGCCCGACCTCCTGCACTACGAGCGGGCCTGGGCGGCCCGCAAGGCCGGCGACGAACCGTCGGCGCTCGCCGACTTCGCCGAGGTCGCGCGCCTGTCCAAGGACGACGACCTCGCCGGCGAAGCGCGGCTCCACCTCGGCGAAGCGGCGGCCGCGGCGAAGGAGACCGACGAGGCGCGGGCCTGGTTCGCGCAGGTCAAGGGACGCCACGCGGCGCGCGCGGCGTATCGCGACGCCTTTCTCCGGCTCGAAGGCGGCGACGTGCGCGGCGCGGCGGAGGTCTTCGAGCGCCTCGCGACGTCGAGCGACCCGGCGCTTTCGGCCGACGCCGCGTTCCTCGCGGGCGATTGCCGGCTCCGGCTTTCGGAATGGGACGCCGCGGCGCGCCGGCTCGCCCGGTTCCGCGAGGCGGCGCCCGACCATCCGAACGTCGCGACCGCGCTGCGCCTGCAGGGGCGCGCCGAGCTCGAGGCCGGGCGGCCCGCGCGCGCGATCGGCCCGCTCGAAGAGTTCCTGCGGCGCGACGACGGCAAGGCGCCCTCCGACGCGGCGCGCGCGTGGCTCTGGCTCGGCCGCGCGAAGGGGGAGACCAAAGACGCCGCGGGCGCCGAAGCGGCGTACGCGAAGGCGACGACGTTGTCCGACGGCGAGCTCGGCGCCGAGGCGCAGTTCCGCCTCGGGGCGTCGCGCCGCGACCGCGGGGATCTCGACGGCGCGTGCGACGCGTGGCTCAAGCTCGCGATCCTCTACGCGCATCCCGAGTGGGCGTCGCGCGGCCTGCTCGAAGCCGCGAAGACGTACGAAACGCAGGGCCGGAAAGACAAGGCGAAGACGCTCTACGCGGAGGCCGCGGAGCGCTTCGGCGCCACGCCCGCGGGCGAGGCCGCGCGTCGCCGCCGGGCGGCGCTGGGAGAGTGACGATGTCGCGACCCGAGGTCGGTGCGGTGGAGTTCACGTCGTTCCAGAGCGTGTGGTCGTTCCTCGCGGCCGGCGGGCCGGTGATGATCCCCATCGCGCTCTGCTCGGTGGCGGCGCTCGGCTTCGCGCTGGAGCGCCATCTGCGGCTCACCTGGAGGCGCACGAGCCCCAGGGGTTTCGACGACGCGCTCGCCGCCGTCGAGCGGGGCGACGCCGCGGAGGCGGAGGCGCTCTGCGCGAAGGTCGAAGCGCCGTCGACGCGCATCCTCGCCGCCGGGCTCCGCAAACGCAGCCTCGGCTACGGCGCGGTCGAACGGGCGATGGAGGAGCAGGGCGCGCGCGAAGCGGAACGGATGCGGCGCGGCGTCCGCCCGCTGCAGCTGGTGACGCACCTCGCGCCGCTCCTCGGCCTCTTCGGAACGGTCGTCGGCATCTACCAGGCCTTCCACGTGGTCGCGCGCACCGACGCCCTCGGCGACGCGCGGCTGCTCGCGAGCGGCATCGAGGCCGCGCTCATCACGACCATCGCGGGGCTGGTGGTGGCGATCCCGGCGATCGTCGTGCATCACCACTTCGCGGGGCGCATCCGCGGGCTGCTCGGCCGGCTCGAGGAACGGTTGTCGGACGTGCCGACGAAGCTCGCGGCCGCCCCGGAGGCGCGTCGTGCGGCTTGATCGCGAAGACCTCGAGCCCGCCGAGATCGGCCTCACGCCGCTGCTCGACATCATGTTCCTGCTGCTGGTCTTCTTCCTCGCCGTCACGACGTTCGCGAAGGAGGAGCGGGAGCTCGACCTTTCGCTGCCGGAGGCGCGCCACGCCGCGGAAGGCGGCGGCGGCCGGCTGCTGGTGATCAACGTGAAGCGCGACGGCGCGACGACGGTCGACGGCCGCCCGGTGACCGACGAAGGCCTGCTGCAGCGGCTCAAGGCCGAAGCGGCGCGCGACCGCGACCAGGAGGTCCTCATCCGCGGCGACGCGGAAGGCCGCTTCGGTCCGGTCGCGAAGGCGCTCGACGCCTGCCGCGGCGCCGCGCTGAAGAAGGTGTCGGTCGCGATGCGACCGGCCGCCGAAGCCGACGGACGCTGAATCGTGGGACGCGCGACGCGGAATCTCCTCCTGCTCGCCGCCGGCGCCGTCGCGCTCGCGTCGGCGACGGGGCTCGCATTCCTGCGCCTGGGCAGGCCCGTCGCCTACGGCGACGGCGCGCGCGTCGCGTGGGCGACCGAGCTGGCCGACGCATCGATGCTCGCGTGGGGTTCGCCCGCGCCGTTCGCCGCGCTGCCCGGCCCGGTCGAAGGTCCGGCGCGGCCGCTTCCCGACGGACGGTGGATCTACGGCCGCCTCGGCGACGACGGGCGCGCCGACCTCGCGCTGTTCGACCCGGCGCGCGCCGACGCCGGCGCGATCCCCGTGTTCGGCGCCGACGGAGCGGCGCAGGACCTCTCGCCGGCATGGATCGACGGTCGCGTGGTGTTCTCCTCCGACCGTGCGGGCGGCGCGGGAGGCTTCGACCTCTGGTCGGGCGTGCTCGAGGGCGCCTCGCTGCGCGACGTCGTGCGGCTCCCCGACGCGCCGGATGGGCCGAACACGCCCGCGGACGAAGCCGATCCCGCGTCAGATCCGTACGGCGGCCTCGTCTTCATGCGGCGCGACCCGACCCGCTTCGGCGGTCGCGACGGCCGGCTGTGGCGTTGGGACGGGGCGTCGGCGCCGCGGCTCGTTTTCGAAGGCGTGTTCGGCGAAGCGGGCGACGGCGTCGTCGACCGCGATCCCGCGCTGTCGCCCGACGGGCTCGCGCTCTGGTTCGTCCGCGCGGCGCCCGGGCGTTCTCCGGAGGTCCGCCGCGCGTACCGCCATGCGGGCCGCTTCGGCGCCTCGCGCGCCGTCCCCGAGGTGTCGCTGGGCGGGCGCGTGCGCGGCCCCGCGGTCGCCGAGCGCGGCTTCGCGCTGTACCTCCTCGAGCCGTCGCCGACCCCGATGCTGCGCCGCGCCGAGGCCTACGAGCTGTACCCCTATCCGGAGGGCGCCGCCGCGCTGGAGCGGCTCTTGTGGACGGCGCTGCTCGCCGCCCTGCTGCTCGTCGCGCTGCTGCTGCTCGGCCGGCGCTTCCGCAAGCTCGACGTGATCACGTGGTGCCTCCTCGTCTCGCTGCTGCTCCACCTCCTCGCGGTCTGGCTGCTGCGCGACGTGCTCATCGAGCGCTCGCTGCGGGCGGAGCCCGGCGAAGGGCGCATGGCGGTCGACTTCGTCGCCTCCGCCGGCGCCGCGGGCGGCGGGGGCGGCGCGACCGAGGCGCCGTCTCACGACGCGACCGCGTTCGCGCCGTCGGCCGCCGCGCGGTTCCAGGGGCACGACGCGCCGCTCGAGGTCGCGGCCGACGCGAACGGCGGGCCTCCGTCGCCGGAGCGCGCGACGGAGACCGCCGGGCTCGCCGCGCCGACGCCCGAGCGGCGGGAGCGGGCGGCGGCGACGCCGGAGGCCGCGGCGCT
>DASPNK010000492.1:0-3642 GCA_035626575.1 Planctomycetota bacterium
CTTCCAGGCGGCGGCCGCCGCCGCGCTCGACTTCCTGTGCGCGCCCGGCGCCCTCGGCGTCGACGCGGAGGCGCTGCTCGGCCGGGCGCACGGGCGGCTCGCCCTCGCGCTCGCCGCGCAGTGGCGCAAGGAGGCGCGCGCCGACGACGAAGGCCTGCCCGAGCCGCCGCTGGACTTCCCGGAGGACGCGCGATGATCCGCCGCCTTGCGGCCCTCGCGCTCCTGGTCGCGACGTCGCTCGCGCCCGCGCAGACGCTGACCGTCGCGCCGCGCCGCGACGGCGCCCGCGTCGTCCTCGACGTCCGCGCCCAGGGGGCGACGGCGCTCGACGTGATGGTCGCGCTGGCCGCCGCGGCGCGCCGCCCGCTCAAGACCGACGCCGAAGCGCTGAAGGCGCTCGCCGCCGCGACCGTCGACTTCGACCGTTCCGGCGTGTCCTACGAAGAGGGCGCGCTCCTCGTGGCGTTGCGCGCCGGCGTCGAGGCGCGCCTCGGCGCGGACGAGACCGAACTGCGGGGATTCGCGCAGAACGACTCGGAGGCCCTCGTCCGCCGCCGCGACGTCGCGCTCGCGCACCTCGGCTTCTCCCTGACCGCCCGACCCGACGCCGACCGCGCCCCCGACCTTGAGAACGCCCGCGGCGCGCTCCGCCTCTCGGGCGGCGACTACCTCGGCGCGCTCCAGTCGTATCAGGCCATCGATCGCGGCAAGCGCGGGCCGGACTTCGCGCAGGAGATGCTCCTCTTCGCCGCGGAAGCGGCGCTGCGCGCCGGCCGCATCCCGGACGCCGAGAAGGCGGTCGAGGCGTTCGAAAGCTCGCCGACCGACCTTCCCGCGACGCCCGGCGCCGAGCTGGTCGGCGCGCGCATCCACGCCGCGGCGGGCCGGCTCCGCGAAGCGGGCTTCCGACTCCGCCACGCGGTGCGCCACGCGCGTTATCCGCGCGACCGCGCGCTCGCTTCGCTCCTCCTCGCCGAGGCCGCGTGGACGCGCCGCGACGGCAAGGCGATGCTCGACGCGCTCGACCTCTTTCCCGCCGACGCGCGCCGCGCGTTCCCCGACCTCGCCCGTCGCGTGCCGTTCATCACCGGCCTCGCGCTCCTCGCCGCCGACGAGCCGCTGGAGGCGTTGACCTACCTCCGCCTCGCGCTGCACGAAGACCTCGACGCGGGGCGCCGCTGCCGCTCCGCGCGCCTCGTCGCCGAGACGTTGCGTCGCGTCGGACGGCCGGTCGAAGCGCTCGTCGCCGTCCGCCAGGCCGAAGCGCTCGCGCCCGACGTCCCGTCGCGCCGCCGCGCCGCCGCGCTGCGCGCCGAGCTCGAGATGGAGACCGGCCTCCGCGCCGCGGCGTTCGCCACGGCGCTGCGCGAGCTGGCCGAGTGCGACGCGCCGTCGGCCGACGCCGACCGGCTGCTGGTCGTGGCCGCGACCGCCGCCGCCGCCGGCGACCGCCCCTCGGACGCCGAAGCCGCCCTCGACGCCATGGACCGTCGCCCCGCGTTGCGCGGCCGCGCCGCGGTCCTGCGCGCCTCACTGGAGCGCCGCGCCGGGCGGCCGGAGGCCGCGCTCCGCGCGTTGAACGCGCTCACTCCGGACGAGGCCGCGACCTGCGGTCTCCCGCCGACCGAACTTCGACGCCTGAAGGGCGAGCTCGCGCTCGCCGCCGGCGACGCGCTCGGCGCCGCCGAAGCGTTCGCCGCCCCGGCCCCCGCGCCCGAATCCCGGGAGTCCCGATGAAACGCACCGTCGTCGTCCTCCTCGCGCTCGCGGCCCGCGCCCTCCCTCAGGCGCCGGCCGCCGAGCCCGCCGCCGCGCGCGATCCCTACGAGCGGGTCGCGCCGTCGGCCGACCTCTCCCTGCTCGACGCGCTCTGGACCGACGCCGCCTTCCGCCTCGACGTCCGCGATCAGGCGGTCACGCCGGTGCTGAACGGCCGGCTCCAGGAGATCGGCCGGGAGACCCGCCTCTGGGAGACGGTCCTCGCTTACGCCCGCCAGGGCCGGGTGGTCGATCTCGTGGACCTGCGGCCGACGCGCCTCCGCGACGCCGCCGACCTCGACGCCGAACGCAAGCTCACCGACGACGCGCGCGCGCGGCTCGCCGACGCGGAGCGCCGCGCCGCCCTCGCGCGCGCCGCCGCTCCGAAGCAACCGGAGACCTCGCGCAAGCCCACCGGCCACGGCGGCGCGTTGCTCGACGTCGTCTTCGAAGCGCCCGCGGTCGATCCCGACGCGCGCCCGGCGCCCTCGCCGCGGCTCGCGGTCGACGCGGCGGGCCTTTCGCGCGCGCTGTTCGAAGCGGGCGACTTTCAGGGCTCGCTCGACGCGCTCGCGACTCTCGCCGACGACGCCCTCACGCCCGAGCTGCGCTACCGCCGCGCGAAGTGCCTCGAAAAGCTCCGGCGGCCCGACGTGCGCAAGGCCTACGAAGCGACGGTCGCCGCCGACCCGGAAGGGTTCTACGGCCGCCAGGCGAAGTGGATGCTGGAACTCACCGTGAAGACCGACGCGGCCTCGGCGCCGCTCCGCAAACCGGCGGCGACCCCGGAGAAACGTCCGTGAACGACGGCACGATCACCGTCGAGGCGCAGGCGGCGTCGACCGCCGACCTCGCGCGCCTCACCGAGAGCTTTCGCACCTTCAACCGCGTGACGCGCGACCTCGAGTCGGCGTACGAAGCGCTCCGCGTCCGCGCGGACCGCATCGACGAGCGGCTGAAGGAAAGCCACGCGCGCCTCGCCGCCAAGGTGAGCGAGCTCAAGCGCCTCGCCGACCGCCTGCACGCGACGCTCGACGCGACGCCGTGCGGCGTGGTGACCTGCGGCGCCGACGGCGTCCTCGACGGCGTGAACCGCGCGGCCGAGCGGCTGCTCGGCCGGCCCGCCGCCGAGCTGGTCGGTCGCGCCGCCGCGTCGCTCCGCGGGAAGGACGGCGCGCCGCTGCTCCTCCTCGGCGACGGCGACGGCGACGCGCGGACCGCCGAGCGCGTGCTGGTCACCTTCGACGGCGCGCGCCGCCGCGTGGCGTCGACGGTCTCCGAACTGCCCGAAGGCGGCCGCATCGAGACGCTCTCCGACCTCACCGAGACCGCGCACCTGCGCGCGCAGCTCAACCGCCTCGACGACCTCGCCGCCCTCGGCGAAATGGCGGCGGGCGTCGCGCACGAGATCCGCAACCCGCTGAACGGGGTGGAGGGGTTCGCCGGGCTCCTGGCGCGCGCCCTGGAGGCCGACGGCGCGCTCGACCGCGGGCAGCTCGCCCGGTACGTCGACCGCATCCGCCGAGGCGTCTCCGAGGTCGACGAGATCATCGCCGACCTCCTGATGTGGGCGCGCCCGGAGAAGCTCCGTTGCGGCGAGGTGCGCGTCGCCGAGCTGTGCGAGCAGCTTCGCGCCGAGGCGCCGACGCTGGTCGGCTCGCCGCGCCACGCGCGCTTCGACGTCGCGGTCTTCGACGACGGCGCGCCGTTCTTGGCCGACGGGCTCAAGCTCAAGCTGATCCTCGCCAACCTCGTGCGGAACGCGCTCGAGGCCGCCGGCCCCGACGGCCGCGTGCGCCTCGAAGCGCGGCGCGACGCCTCCGGCCTGCACGTGTCGGTGGAGGACGACGGCCCCGGCGTGTCGCCCGAGATGCGCAAGCGGCT
>DASPNK010000493.1:0-6770 GCA_035626575.1 Planctomycetota bacterium
TGCTTCGCCGAGCCCCGGGGAGCGCCCGCCTCAGCGCTTGAGGTCGAACCCGGCGACGTGGCGGGCGCCGGCGGCTTCGAGCTCCACGTAGAGCTTCGCGTCCGCCGGGAGCGGCTGCGGGACCTCGACGTGGTTGTGGAAGCGGTTCGGCTCCTTCGCGTCCTCGATCTCCGCCTTCACCTTGAGGGCGCCCGCGCCGTCGGCGGCGCCGATCCAGAGGCGCACCGCGGTCACGCCGGCGTGCGGCGTCACCCGCACGTCCACCGGAGCGACGCCGCCCTCCTTCAGAGGCGCCTCGTCGCGCGTCACATGGAGGTGGAACGGTCCGGCCGAGGCCGTGCCGAGGTCGATCACCTTGCCCGAGTGATGCCCGGACGCGGGCGCCTGCGGCGCCGGGGATTCGGAGTGCGGATGAGGATGCGGATGGTCGTGATCGCCGCAGCCGCCGAGGGCCGTCGCCAGCAGAACGCCGAGAACGCAGGTCGCCGTCTTCATGGAAGAGCTCCGGTCGGAGACGTGGAACGGGAGGGCGGCGAGCCCTCCGTCGAGGGGGTCGACGCCGCCGGGCCCGAGAGGTTCCGCGGCACGCCGCGGATCCACGCGTAGCCCGCCGGCACGACGAACAGATTGAGCAGGGTGGACGTCACGAGGCCGCCGAGGACGACGGCCGACAGCGGGGCCAGAAGCTCGCTGCCCGGCTCACCGGCCGCGAGGGCCAGCGGCAGGAGCCCGAGCGCCGCGGTGAGCGCCGTCATGAGGATGGGAGACAGGCGCTCCATCGAGCCGCGCACGACGGCTTCGGCGGGGGACCGGCCCTCGACGTTTTCGACGTGATCGTAGTGGTTGACCAGCAGGAGGCCGTTCCGCACCGCGATGCCGAAGAGCGTGATGAATCCGACGAGGCTCGCCACCGACAGCGTCGGCGGCCGGTACGCCGACGCTCCGAGCCCGAACGCCGCGGCGAGGTTTTCCAGCGGCAGAGGCTCGGTCAGGAACACCGCGGCGACGCCGCCGATCAGAGCCAGCGGCAGGTTGACCATCACCAGCAGCGCGACGCGGAACGACTTCGTCGACGCTCGGAGGAGGGCGATCATCGCGACGAGGACGGCGCCGCCGAACAGCGCGAGCGTTCGCGCCGCGGAACGCCGGGCCTCGAACTGTCCGCCGATGCGGATTTCGCACCCCGCGCGAGCCGCGATCGGCGCCGCGACGCGCGCGACCTCCGCCGCGAGGTCGCCGAGGTTCGATCCTTCCGCCACGTTGAGCGAAACGACGGTTTTCCGGCGTCCGTTCTCCCGGACCACGAGATTCGGCGAGCGTTCCACGGCCACGTCGGCGACGTCCCGAAGGCGCACCGGGCCGCCGTCGCCGCCGCGGAGCAGGAACTCTTCGAGGTCCTTCGCCCCGCGGCGCTCGTCCGGATGGAGCCGCACCGCGATGCGCGTGCGGCGCGCCCCTTCGCGCACCTCGCCCGCCTCGACGCCGTGCCAGGCGTCCGCCACCTGACGCGCCGCGGCGACCGGCGTCAGCCCTGCGGCCGCGAGGTCCGCCGGGCGCCAGCGGATCGGCGCCGACTCGACCGACGCCTCCCGGGCGGCGTGGACGTCGCGCGCCCCGGGGAGGCGACGCAGCGCCGCCTCGACGTCGCGCGCCGCGTCCCGCAGCACGCCGAGGTCTTCGCCGATCAGGTCGACCGCCACCGCCGCGGGCGTGCCCGACAGGACGTGCGAGAGTCGGTGCTCGATGGGCTGCCCCACCATCGTCGTCACGCCGGGCGCGTCCGCCAGCACGGCGTCGACGGCGCGGCGCACCGCGGCAGGCTCGGCGTCGGGTCGCAGCGTCACCTCGATCTCCGACGCGCTCGGCGGCTCGGCGTGCTCGTCGCCCTCCGCGCGCCCGGTGCGGCGCACGACCTCCGCGACGCCCGGGATCTCGCCGAGGCGACGCTCGACGCCGCGCGCCATGCGGTCGCTCTCCGCGAGCGACGTGCCCGGCGGCGCGAACAGGAACACCGTGTAGGTGCCCTCGTTGAACGTGGGAAGGAACGACGACCCGAAGCCGCTCGCCGCCCCGAGCGCGGCGACCGTCGCCAGCGTCGCCGCGCCCAGCACGAGGCCGGGTCGGCGCAGCGCGCCGCGGAGCGCGGGCTCGTAGGCGCGTTTCAAGGCGCGCACGACGAACCCCTCCCGCTCCTTGCGGGTCGATCCGCGCAACAGCAGGCGACAGAGGGCCGGCGTCACCGTGAGCGCGACGAGCAGCGAGGCGAGGATCGAGACGACGTACGACGTGGCGAGAGGCCGGAAGAACCGCCCCTCCAGGCCTTCGAGGAACAGGAGCGGAGCGAACACCAGCACGATGAGGGTCGTGGCGTAGACGACCGCGGAGCGCACCTCGTCGGCGGCTTCGAAGACGACCCGCGCCTGCGGCTTCCGCAGTTCCGGCGGCAGCGCGCGGTTCTGGCGCAGGCGCCGGAACACGTTCTCCACGTCGATGACGGCGTCGTCGACCAGCTCGCCGACGGCGACGGCGAGGCCGCCCAGCGTCATCACGTTGAGCGTCATCCCCGCGCCCGCCATCGCGAGCAGCGCGACGGCGAACGACAGCGGCAGCGCGGCGAGCGTGACGAGGGTCGTCCGCACGTCCATCAGGAACAGCGCCAGCACGATCGCCACCACGAGCGCGGCGTCGCGCAGCACGTGGATGAGACGGTCGACCGAGCGGCGGATGAAGTCGGCCTGTCGGAACGCGGCGCGGTTGAGCCGCATCCCGCGGGGAAGCGACGCCTCGGCGGCGTCGAGCGCCGCGTCGACCCGCGCCGTCAGCTCGAGCGTGTTGACGCCGGGCGCTTTCTGCACCGACACCACCGCGGCGGGCGCGCCGCGGTCGGACGCCGCGCCGCGGCGGGGCGCGCCTCCGGCCAGGACGTCGGCCACCGCGCGGAGAGGGATCGGCGCGCCGTCGCGCATCGCTACGGTCACCGCTCCGAGGTCGTCCGCGTCGCGCACCGCCGGTGCGAGTCGGACCCCCATCTCGCGGCGCTCGACGTCTTCGATCAGGCCCCCGGGCGCCGACGCCCGCGCCGCGCGCGCCGCGTCGGCGACGTCGGCGAACGAGAGGCCGTACGACGCCAGCGCCTCCTGGCGCGCGAGCACCTGAAGCTCCGGCAGCACGCCGCCGATCACCGCCGCCTGAGCGACGCCGGGAATCGCCAGCAGGCGGTTCCGGAGGTCGAACTCGGCGTAGGAGCGGATTTCCGCCGGCGAGGCCGAGCCGTCGGGCGACGACACCGCGAGGAGCAGGATCTCGCCGGTGATCGAGGTGATCGGCGCGATCTCGGCGTGGGCGTCGGGGGGGAGCGACTCGCGGGCCGTCTGCAGACGCTCCGCGACGGATTGCCGGGCGCGGTGAAGGTCCGCGCCCCAGTCGAACTCGACCCAGAGGAGCGAGAGCCCCCCGGTGCTCGAGCTGCGGAGGCGCCGCACGCCGGGCGCGCCGTTCATCGCGCTCTCCAGCGGCGCCGACACCTGGCGCTCGACGTCTTCGGCGGCGAGGCCGGGCGCTTCGGTCAGCACCACGACCGTCGGCGCGTTCAGCTCGGGGAACACGTCGACCGGCAGCCGCGGCGTCACGTGGATCGCGGCCGCCAGCGTCGCGGCCGCGAGCAGGAGCACGGTCCACGACTTCCGGAGCGAGAACGCGATGAGGGCTTTGAGCATCGCGGGCCTACTTGTGGTCGTCCGCGTGGAACGTGCCGTCGGCGTGGAAATGCCCGCCCTTCGCGGGCGCCGACGACGTGGCGAGGAGCAGCTGGTAGGCGCCGCCGACCACGACCTCGTCGCCGTCCCGCACGCCGCTGCGCAGCGCGATCCAGCGACCGTCGTCCGCCCCGACGTCGGCGTCGATGCGGATCGCGACGTCCGGATCCTTCGGATCGCGGCGGAAGAGGACGGCCTTCAGCCCGTCGCGCAGCACCGCCGCCCGCGGAACGGCGACCTCCGTTTCGACGCCTTCGGGCGCGACCTCGAGCACGCCCGACGCGCCGGGGCGCATCCACGACGCCGGCGCCGCGGCCGGCTCGGCGAACACGTCGAGCGTTCGGTCCTCGGCCCGTGCCGCGAGCGCGAGCCGGAGCCGCGCGTCGACCGGCGCGAGCGCGGCCGACGCGGGCCCGCCGGCCGGCGGCACGAGCCGCGCGCGGGCGCCGTCCGCGATGCGGAAGACGTCGCCCTGCGGGATCGCGGCGCGGAAGCGCACCTGAGCCGGATCGAGCACGACGACGATCGGATCCCCCGCTTCGACCCACGCCCCGGCCGCGCGCTCGGTCGCCTCGACCACGCCGTCCGCGGCGGCTTCGAGAACGACGACGTCCGACGCGGCGTCGTCGCGCGGCCGGGTCTGCGTTCCGCCCGTCGACGCGGCGCTCCCGGCGGCGTAGCCCTGCGACAGCGCGGAAATCTCGCGCCGCAGCAGATCGGCCTGCGCCGCGGCGCCGTCGACCCGCGACCGCAGCTCGCGGGCGCGCACCTCGAGGTCGGCGTCCTTCTCCAGCGTCTCGGCGAGCTCCGACTCCGCGGTCGCCAGAGCGGCGCGGGCCGCCGCCGCTTCGTCGTTCGTCCCCGCGCCGGCGCGCCGGAGGGATTCGACCTGCGCGAGGCGCTCGCGCCAGGCTTCGACCGTCGTCTTCAACGCCGCTTCGTGCGCCTCGTGGGCCGCGAGATAGGCGGGCAGCCCTTCCAGCTGCGCACGGGCCTGGGCCGCGTCGGCCTCGGCGGCCGCCAGCTCGCGGCGCAATTCGAGCAGCCGCGGCGTGCGCACGCGCGCGACGACGTCGCCGCGGCGCACGGCTCGGAACGGCTCCGCCGCCTCGACGACGCGGCCGGCGGCGGGCGCGGCGTAAGTCCGTCGCGCGCCGTGGGCCGCTTCGAAGCGCCCGGGGTAGCGGACCGTCGCCGCGACGGCGCGACGTTCGGCCTTTGCGAAGGTGACGCCGAGGTTGCGGCGCACCGCGTCCGGGAGCGGGATGCGGTTCGACGGCGCCTGCGCGGCCTCCGGCGCGGCGGGCGGCGCCGCCGGATCGCGGCGCGAGCAGCCCGCGAGCGACAGGCACGCGACAACGACGCAGCGCGCCGCCGAAGCACGAAAGGTGCGCGGGTTCATCGCGAAGTCTCCGAAGCGGGCCGCGAGTCCGACGCCGGCCGCGGGAAAGGGCCGGCCGCCTCGCGCCAGTCGATCGCGGCGAGATCTTCTTCGAGGCGGGCGTCGACGAGGCGGAGGCGCGCGTCCACGCGGCGGCCCGCGCCTTCGAGGAGCGGCAGCGGAGCGAAGCCGCGCGCTTCGGCGACGCGCGCGGTCTCCTCCCATTGCGCGTCGGCGAGCGGCGCGAGCGACGCTTCCAGCGCCGCTCGGACCCGCGTCGCCGTCGCGAAGCGCGCCGCGGCGGCGGCGACGCGCGCTTCGGCGGTCTCCGCCGCGGCGGCGAACGCGAACCGCGCCCGCGCCCGCGCCGACGCCGCTTCGGCAGCTTCGCGGCGCCCGCCGTTCCGCCACGGCAGCGGCAGCGCGAGGCCGAAAAGCGCGCGCATCGCTCCGTCCTCCCAGGATGCGCCGGGAGTCAGCCCGAGGTCCGGCGTGCGGCGCGCCGTCGCGAGCTTCAGGCCCGCTTCGGCGGCGGCGTACGCGACGCGGGCGCGCACGACCTCGGGATGATCCGCGCACGCGCCGTCCGAGGCCGCGACGACGTCGATGTTCGGCGCCGCCTCCGCCTCTCCGGCGAGAGCGAGCGGCGCCGACGGCGCGAGCCCGAGCAGCGCGCGGATCTCCAGCTCCCGCTCGGCGGCGCGACCGCGCGCCACCTGGAGGTCCGCGTCGCGGGCGGCGGACTCCAGCGCGAACAGACGGGTCTCCAACCGCGGGGTCTCCCCCGCCGCCGCGCGCCGGTCGAGCACCTCCGCCGTCGTCGCGAGGCGCGCGAGGTGCTCGGCGAGGACGTCCGCCCGGAGCGTCTCGGCGCGCCAGGCCTGGAACGCGCGCCGCACCGCGTGGCGCACGCGCCACTCGGCGACCAGCACGTCGGCCGCGGCGAGCCTGCGCTCGACGTCGGCGAGGTCGCGCTCCGCGTCGAGGCGCCCGCTCAGCGGCAGCGAAACGCCGAACGTGCCGCCGAGGATCCACGGATCGTCGACCGAGGCGAGGATCCGCTCCGACGAGACCCCGAGGGTCGGGTCGGCCGGAAGGCCCGCCAACGCCGCCGCGACGTCGGCGGTCGCGAGGTCGGCCCGCGCGAGCCGCAGATCGGGATTGAACAGGAGGGCGACGGCCTCGCCCTCGGACGCCGACAGGCCGTCGACGGGATCGAAGACGGCGGGCGCTCCGACGACGCCTTCGGCGCGCAGGCGCGCGGCGAACGCGACCGTCGACGCGTCGTCCGGCGCCCGCGACCGATAGGCGGCGCGGAGCGCGGCTTCGTCCAGGGGCTCGGGCTCGTAGACGGCGCACGCGGATAGCGACAGAGCGGTCAGGAAGACCGCCGGGCGTCTCGGATGCAGCATGGATCCCTCGCGGCGGGCGGTCGTCGACGGACGACGACCGCGGATCGACGGCGGGCCGGATGCGGCCGCCGTGCGCGCCGGGGATCGCTAAATGAGGAGCCGCGCGTCGGCGACGACGCGCCGGTCGGGCGGACGCTCGGGCCGCGGAACCGTTCGCGCGCGGGTCGGCGCCGCCGGAGCGCGGGTCAGGTCGAACACGACGCGGAAGGGAGGCGCGCCGTC
>DASPNK010000494.1:0-4022 GCA_035626575.1 Planctomycetota bacterium
GGTCCATGCGCGCCGCTGTTCAGAACGTCGGCGTGAAGTCGCGACGGTAGTGGTTTTCGAAGATGTCGCGGCGCTCGAAGCGGACGGCGCTGGGGACGCCGGAAAGGAGCCCCGGCGTACAGAGGTTGAGGGTCTGCGTCGGCGTCGTCGGGTCGAGCAGCAGGTTCTTGAACTCGTGTCGCGTCCCGTTCTGGTCCACGATCACGTGCACGGCGCTCCATGCGCCCGGCGCGGGATGGGCGCCGACGGCGAACGTCACGGCGAGGTTCGCGGTCGGCGTCCCCGCGTTCGTCAGCGTGAACGTCGGCGTGCCGAGAGCCGGGATCGCGGCGACGATCGACGCCGGCGCGGCGAAGGGGTCGGCGGGCGCGCGGAGCGCCAGCGTGTAGGGGCCGCTCGTGGTCGCGTCCGACCACTGGACCGAGACCTGATAGACGTCGCGCGGCCCGCTCGCGTCTTCGACCAGCGGCGCGCGCGACGTTCCCGTCGACCCGACGCGCACGGTGAACCCGAACGCCTCGGGATCGGTCGCCGCGACCACGAGCGTTCCCGAAGCGGCGCTGACGGCGACGAGGCCCGGATTCGAGCCCGTCACCGCGGCCATCTGCGGTCCCGTCACGGTCGCCGAAACGATCGAGGCGGGGTAGCCGCCGTCGTTGCTCACGTGGAACTCGAGCTCGGTGAACGACGGCGCCGCGGGCGCGGGCGCGGCGGCGTAGAACGCGATGTCGGCTTCGACGGACACCGCGCGCTGGTTGCCCCGCCACTTCCACGCACCGAGGGTTTCGGTCGCCTGCAGATCGTAGAGACGGTCGCGTTTCCCCGCGGCGACGCCGACGCAGGACGTCGGGTGCGTCTCGTCGAGATCCGCCGCGAAGACGACCGTCTGGCCCGGCGTCGGCCCGCCCGTCGGCGGCGCCGCGACGTTCGTCGCGTTCGCCGCAATGCCGAGAACGGTCGTCGACGCGGGCTCGTCGTCGCCGCCGGCCGTGAAGACCGCGGACGGACCGGCGCCGTTGAACAGGAAACCCGGCGCGCAGAGCGACGGTCCGTAGAGCGGTTGATCGGCGCTCTGCGCGAAGGCGTCGGCGACGTTTCGCACCAGCGTGTCGAGGTCGTTCCGCACGTCGAGCGTGATCGACCCCGTCAGTCGCACGCCGAGCGGAGCGGTCGGGTCGAGCAGCGCCGCCTGGAAGTGCATCGGTGGCAGCGGCCCGGGAACGCCCTGACCGAGGGTCAAGTTCCAGGCGCCGGACGAGCCGACGACGGCCGCCAGGTTGAACAGGCTCGACGGATTCGTGCCGTCGACGACCACCGTCATCGACGCGAGCGAGATCTCAAGGAGCCCGGGCGCGCCGAGGTTGAGCGGCGCCGACGGGGCGCCGGCGACGAGGACGACCGGCGCGCCGGGCGTCCCCTGCACACGGAACTCCAGCTCGCCCTTCGCCGCCGCGCGGTGCCAGTAGAGCGGCGCGCCTCCCGGCGGGACCGGGGCCGACTGAGACGTCGTCGGGATGACAAGTCCGGTCGCGGGATCGACCTTGCCGGTGCCGTTGATGCTGAGGGCGGCGAGCGCGGTATTGACCTGCTGGGCGCCGAGCGGGCCGGCGGCGCAGACGAAAGCGATCGACGCGGCGAGAGCGCGCGCGTGCGAGGAGTGCGACATGGCAGGGGGCTCCGGCGCCGAGGCGCCGCCGCAAGCGTACCGGCGTTTTCACCGCGTGAGCGATCGGTATCGCGGGACGAAAACCCGTCGCCCGCCGCGCCTTCGCGCGCACACGGCGCCCGGCGCCGGCGTCGGCGGAGGCGCGTCGAAACCGCGCCTGCGGCCGTCGCGCCGCCGTCCGACCCGACCGCGCGCCGCCGCTCGCCGAAACCCCTGCGCCGACGGCGCTATCTGTGCCGGAGAGCGTCGGTCCGCGCGTCGCCGCCGGCGTTCGCGGGGACCGCGCGCAGGCGTCGGGTCGACGGAGGCAGGGAGGCGGCATGGGCAAGCTCCGGACGATCGCCGGCGAGAACCAGTTGCTCGCGCTCCTGCCCCGCGCCGAGCGGGCCGCGCTGGAAGCGGCGGCGACGACGGTGCGTCCGCCGATCGGGGAGATGCTCTTCGCTCCGCGCGCCCGCATCTCCCGCATCTACTTCCCGGTCGACGGCGTGTATTCGATCGTCGTGAAGACGAGAGACCGCATCGTCATCGAGGTCGCCACGGTCGGTCGCGAGGGAATGCTCGGCACGCCCCGCCTGCTGGGGGTCGACCATTACGACGCGACGGTGATGTGCCAGATCCCGGGAACGCTCCGCGCCGTCGACGCCGCGCGCTTCATGAAACTCGTCGGCCGCTCGCCCAAGGCGACCGCGATCTTCCACCGCTACCTGCAGACGCACGTCAACTTCGTGGCGCAGTCGGCCGTGTGCAACCGGGCGCACCGCATCGAGCGTCGCTGCGCTCGCTGGCTCCTCCTCACGCACGACCGCGCCGACGGCGACGAGTTCTACCTGACGCACGAATTCCTCGCGCAGATGCTCGGCGTGCGGCGCGCGAGCGTTTCGGTCGTCGCGAACGCGCTGCAGGACGCGGGGTACATTTCGTACCGCCGGGGCCGCGTCCGCATCCGCGACCGCCGCCGCCTCGAGCGCTTCGTCTGCGACTGCTACGCGGCGATCCGCGACAACTACGAAGAGCTGATGCTCGGCGCGGCCCCGTCCCGCCGCGGCGCCCGGCGCTGAACCCGCGCGGAACGCACGGCCGTCGTCACCTCGACCGCCTCGGCGCGCTCGGAAACGCGAGCGCGACGAGGCCGCGCAGCAGGAGCGCGGCGAGCGCCGCCGCCGCCGACAGCAGCGTGCCGGCCGCCGCCGCCGGGCCGAAGGAGGCGCCGCCGAACGCTTCGTAGACGGCGACCGAAGCGGGCTTGGTGAAGACGCCGGCGAGCAGGACCGAGGCGACGAACTCGCCCGACGCCGTGACGAACGCGAGCAGGGCGCCGGCGACGACGCCGGCGGCGATGCCCGGCAGCACGGCGTGAAGGGCCGTGCCGACCGGGCCGCGGCCGAGGGTGCGGGAGGCGTCGGCGACGTCCTTCGGGGCCTCGTCGAGCGCGGCTTCGGTAGCGCGCAGGTGGATCGGCAGATTGCGCACGAAGTAGGCGAGGGGGAGGATCGTCGCCGTTCCGGCGAGCGCGCCGCCGAAACCGAGGAGGCCGTGCGTCGAGAACTCCTCCAGCAGCGCAAGGGCGACGACGGTGCCCGGCGCGGCGAAGGGCAACATGGCGGCGGCGTCGAGGAGTCCGCGGAGGGTGCGCGGCGCGACGCGCTTCGCCGCCGCGACGAGGAGGGCGACGACCGTGCCGACGGCCGTGGCGAGGGCCGCGTACAGCAGCGACCGCCCGACCGCCGCCGCGAGCCCGGCCGCGGCGCCCGACGCCCGCGGATCGAAGAGCCCCGAGAGCGCGGCCCGGTAGTGATCGAGGACCAGGTCGTCGAACAACGCTTCGTCGCCGAGGCGTCCGCGCCGCTTGAACGAGAGCAGCAGGATCGCCGCGAGCGGCGCCGCGACGGCCGCGGCCACCAGCGCGCCGACGGCGCCGCGCGCCGCGCGCGACGCGAGGGACTCTTCGGCGACCGCCGCCGCGCCCTTCGAGCCGCGCACGCCGCGCGTGGGCAGGAACGCGAGAGGCGCGAGCGAGAGCAGCGACGCCAGCAGCAGCAGGATTGACAGCGCCGCCGCGTCGGGGGCGTCGTCCTGCCGTGCGACGACGATCGCGACGGTCAGCGTCCGCGATCCGGCGCCGAACACGTACGGCGCCGTGAACGACGCCATCGAGCTCATGAAGGTGAGCGCCGCCGCCGCGGCCAGGCTCGGCAGCAGCGCGGGCAGGGCGACCCCCGCGAACGCGCGGCTCGGCGTCGCGCCCAACGTGCGCGCGGCGTCCAGCAGCCCGCGATCGAGACGGTCGAGCCCCGAGGTCGTGAACGCGAAGAAGAGCGGATACAGCGTGAAAGCGTGCACCAGCAGCACCGGC
>DASPNK010000495.1:0-2716 GCA_035626575.1 Planctomycetota bacterium
GACCCGTCGCCGCAGCGCGTCCGCGGCGACCCCGGCGCCGACGAGCGCCGGGATCGTCCCGACGCCGAAGCCCGCCATGAGAGCGACGGCGCGAAGCGGCGTGCCGAGGGCGGCGGCCTGCAGCGCGGCGAGGTAGACGACGCCGCACGGCAGCAGGCCGTTCAGCGCGCCGAGCGTGAAGCGACCTCCCGGCAGGCTCGCGCGCGCCAGGCCGCGGACCGGCGCCGCGATCGCGCGCGCGGCGCGCTCGGGCAGCAACCGAAACGTCGAGGCGGGCAGGAGGCGCGCGACGCCGACGGCGACCAGCGTCGCGGCGGCCGCCGCGGCGACCCACGCCTGGACCGCGCCTGCGTCGCGCAACACGCGCCCGCCCGCGGCGCCGGCCGCGGCGCCGATCACGAGGTAGCTGAACGTCTTGCCGGCGGCGTAGGCGCCGAAGCCCGCGACCCGTCGCGGCGCGGCGGCGGCCCGCGCGGCGAAGGCGCCGCACATGCCGACGCAGTGCGCGGCCGATGCGAGACCGAGCGCGACGCCCGCGAGGAAAGGAGCGGCGAGCGGCGTCACGGCGCCGCTCCGAGGACGGCCGCCTGCGCTGTCGACCCGCGCGGCGCGTCGACGTCGCTCCGGGGCGCTTCGACCGCCGCCGGCGCGCCGCCGACGTCCGCGCCCCACGAGAGGAGCCGGTGCGCGCGGAACGCGACCGCGAGGCTCGAGCCGGTCATCGCCGCGACCGCGATCAGCGGATGCAGCTTCCCGGCCGCGGCGAAGGCGAGCGCCGCGCCGTTGTACGCGAGCGTCCAGAAAAGGTTGCCGCGCACGTTGCGCGCGAGCGCCTTCGCGCCGTCGAGCAGCGTGACGAGCCCGCGGAGATCGTCCGCGACCAGCTCGACCTGCGCCTCGGACCGCGCCGCGGCGGCGCCCGACGCGACGGCGACGCCGACGTCGGCCGCCCGCAGGAACGGCGCGTCGTTGACGCCGTCGCCGACGGCGAGGACGCGCACGCCGCGACGAGCCAGTTCGCGCACGCGCGCCGCCTTGTCGTCGGGAGTGGCGCGCGCGACGTAGGGCGCGCCCAGCGCGGCCGCGACGTCGGCGGTCGCGCGCGGGCGGTCGCCCGAGACGATCTCCGTCGTCACGCCGCGTTCCGCGAGGGCGGCGACGACGTCGCGCGCCGACGCGCGCAACCGGTGTTCGACCGCCGCGAGCGCCCGAACCGCGCCGTTCTCGGCGTAAGCGACGAGCGTGCGGCCCGCCTCGGCATGGCGGTCGCGCGCCGCGGCGAGCGGCGCCGGCCAGGTCGCGCCTTCGCCGTCCAGCCATCCCGGATCGCCGGCGAGCGCGTCGACGTCGCCGAAGCGGCCGCGCACGCCGCGCCCCGGCAGGAGCACCACGTCCTTCGGCGCCGAGGCCGTCGACGCCTCGCGTCCGAACGCGCGCGCCAGGGGATGGCCCGACGCCGCGACGAGCGCGGCGAGGCGCCGCGGCGGCCCGTCGGCGCCGCCGTCGTCGTCGACGTGCGCGGCGAGCGGTTCGGTGAGCGTGCCGGTTTTGTCGACGAGGGCGCGGCCGACGTTGAGCGCGTTCTCAAGAGCGGCGGGATCGTGCACGAGGACGCCGCGACGCGCCAGCGCGGTCCGCATCGCCCGGTACGACAGCGGCACGGCGAGCCCGAGGGCGCACGGGCACGCGCAGAGAAGCACGGAGAGCGCGGTGCGGACGCCTTCGCCCGCGCCCGCTTCGAGGCCGCTGCGGATCCCTCCCGCCAGCGCCAGCGCGACCGAAAGCCATGCCAGCCGACCGGCGAGACGGTCGGTGGTGCGGATGACGCGGGTCAGCGGCACGGGCGCGTCGAGCAACGCGCGGATGCGGCCGAGCGGCCCTTCGCGCCACGGACGGACGACCTCCGCCTCCAGGGCCGCGGCGCCGTTCACCGCGCCCGCGGGAGCGTCGTCGCCGGGCCCGACCGCGACCGCCGCCGACTCGCCGGTGACGTGGCTCGCGGCGCAGGCCCCTCGTCCTTCGAGGATGCGCACGTCGGCGGGGAACGCGGCGCCCGGCGCCACGCGCACGCGGTCGCCGGCGCGCAGGGCGTCGGGAGCGACCTCCTCTTCGGTCCCGTCGGCGCGAAGGCGCCGCGCGGCGGCGGGGAGCAGGTCGGCGATCGCCGACGCTGCGTCGCGCGCTTCGGAGCGGGCGTGCGCCTCGAGGCGGCGTCCGAACATCACGACCGTGAGGACCACGACCGCGGTCTCGTAGTACACCGGACCTTCGCCGGCGATCGTATGCTGCACGCTCACCGCGAAGGCGGCGAGCGTCGCGAGGACGATGAGCCCGTCCATACGCACGACGCCGCGCTTGAGGTCGAGCCAGGCGCCGCGCAGCAGCGGCGCGCCGAGCAGCAGCAGCACCGGCGCGGCGAAGACGACGCAACCGATCTGCGCGAGGCGGCGCATGACGGCGAGGCCGGGCTCGTCGCCGCGGGCGTAAACGTCTTCGCCGTAGAGGACCAGGTTCGCCGCCATGACTCCCATGGCGAGGAACGCCGAGAACACGAGCCGCGCTTCGAGGAAACGGCGCGGCCCGTCGTCGCCCGCGCCCGCCGCCGCGGCGAGCCGGCAACCGAGGCAGCAGTAGAGCCGCGCGCCGACCGGAGGCGGGCACCGCACGCTCAACGACAGCCTGCAATGGGCGCAGGCGGACGGCGGCGGCGCGGCGG
>DASPNK010000496.1:0-6663 GCA_035626575.1 Planctomycetota bacterium
CGGCGCGGGCGTTACCGTCGCGCCGATGGCGCGCGATCTGAGCCGGCCGCGCGAGACCCTCGAGCGCCGCGTCGGCCCCGACTGGGCCGGGCGGCGCCTCGACGACTTCCTCGCCGCGTGGATCCGCTGGCGCCCGCGGGACGACGTCGAAGCGCGCATCGCGCGCGGCGACGTCTCCGTCGACGCGGTCACGGCCGACGCGTCGCGACTCCTGCGCACCGGCGAACAGGTCGTCCTGCGGGTCGCGCCCCCCGCCGACTGGAAGGTGGACGCGTCGATCCGGATCGACGTCCTGCACGAGGAGGAGAGCTTCCTCGTGCTGAACAAGGCGGCGGGCGACGTCGTCCATCCCGTGGGCAAGTTCGTCTCGGACACGCTGATGAACGCGCTCTTCGCCCGCTACAAGCGCGCCGACGGCGGGCTCGACGCCGTGCCGATGGTGGTGCATCGCCTGGATCGCCGGACGTCCGGCGTCATCGTTTTCGCAAAAAATGACGCCGCCCGCCGCCGGCTGGGGGCGGCGTTCGAGGCGCGCGAAGTCCGGAAGGAGTACCTCGCGTTGACGCGCGGGACGATCGCCCGGGACGCGTTCGCCGTCGATCTCCCGATCGGGCCCGACGGGCGCGGCCTCAACCGCACGCTGATGGCGGTGCGGGAGGACGGGCGTCCTTCCCTGACCGAGGTGCGCACCGAGCGGCGCTTCGCGCAGGCGACGCTCGTGCGTTGCGCGCCGATCACGGGCCGCACGCATCAGATCCGCGTGCATCTCGCGGCGATCGGCCATCCGCTGTGGTGCGACCCGCTCTACGGGCCCGACGGCGATCCGACGCAGCCCGGTCGCGTTCCGCCGGCGACCGCCGCCATGCTGGGCGTCGCCGCCGACGATCCGGAGGAGATCGTGTTGGCGCGCCTCGCGCTGCATGCGGCGCGCCTCGAGTTTCCTCACCCGGTCACCGGCGCGCACCTCTCCTTCGAAGCGCCGCTCCCGCCCGACTTCGCCGGCGCGCTCGCGCGCCTCGGCGCGTGACCCGCGGCCCCGGCGTCAGAGCCAGCCCTTCTCCCGGTACCAGTCGGCCGTCGCGCGGGCGCCTTCGGGCAGCCGGTAGCGCGGCGCGAAATCGAAGTCGCGCGCGGCGGCGGAAGCGTCGCACGTCCACCCCGGCGCTAGCACCTCGGGCAGCTTGCCGAGGGTGATGAGCGGCGGCCTCCGCCGGAAGGGCGCCACGGCCGACCCCCCGGCCGCGACGACGCAGGCGAGCCACCGCGGCACCGGCAGGAGGCGGGGCGTGGCGCCGACCGCCGCCGCGCAATGCCCGATCAGCTCGCGGTGCGTGTAGGTGTCCGGTTCCGCCGCGTAGTAGATCTTTCCAGCGCCGCGCTCGCGACCGAGCGTCGAGACCAGGAGCCGGGCGAGGTCTTCGCCGTGCAGGATCGAGTATCGCTCGGCCCCGGAGCCGACCACCGGCACGAACCCGCCGCGCGCCGCCTTGAAGATCTCGAAGAGGTCGCGCTCCTCCGGGCCGTACACGATCGGAGGCCGGACGATCGTCCACGGAAGCTCGCCCGCTTCGCGCCGGAGCTCCTCCTCCCCCGCCAGCTTCGACCGTCCGTAGTCGGACACCGGCCGCGGAGGATCGTCCTCCCGCACCGGGCGCCCGTCGAGGCTCGGACCGCCCGCCGCGAGGCTCGAGACGTACACGAACCTCTTGAGGCGGGGCGCCGTCCGCCGCGCCGCGCGGACCAGCCGCGCGACGCCGCCCGCGTTGGCGTCGAAGAACTCCTTCCGGCTCTTCGCGCGCGTCAGCCCGGCGAGGTGCACGACGGCGTCGACCCCCTCCAGGGCGCGTTCCAGCGATTTTTCGTCGCGGAGGTCGCCGGCTCTCGTCTCTCCTTCGAAAGACGCCCTGCCGGCGCGCTCGGTGGTCGGGCGCACCAGCGCGACCACGCGCCACCCCGCGTCGCGGGCCGCGCGGGTCACGTGCGACCCGATGAACCCGGAGGCGCCGGTGACCAGCAGCGTCGACGTCATGCCTCCGTTTTACGCGCGCGGCGGCGCGTCCCGGAGGCGTGGCGTCGGGCCGGGCGACGCGTTGGCGGCCTCCGGGGGGCCGTAGTAAGGTGCGGCCGCCGGCGCCCCCCCTTTCCGGAGGGACGGGCCTCCGCCGGGCGGCGCCGCGGTCGTCCTGGAGCCGACGCGGACTGCATTTAGGGGAATCCTGCCTGTGGACGTCTTCGAGAAGTGCCGCCGCTACACGCGCGCCAAGGAGCTGATCGCGTCGGGGTATTACCCCTACTTCCGCGCCCTGGCCGCGAACGAGTGCACGCGCGCCACGATCAACGGGCGCGAGATGATCATGGTCGGGTCGAACAACTACCTCGGCCTGACCCACGACCCGCGCGTCGTCGAAGCCGCGCAGGTCGCGACGCGCGACTACGGCACCAGCTGCACGGGCTCCCGGTTTCTCAACGGGACTCTCGAGATGCACGAGGAGCTGGAGCGACGCCTTGCGAAGTTCCTGAAGAAGGAGGCGGCGCTCGTCTTCTCCACCGGCTTCCAGGCGAACCTCGGCGCGATCACCGCCCTCGTCGGCAAGGGCGACGTCATCTTCTGCGACCGCGAGAACCACGCGTCGATCATCGACGGCTGCCGGCTGTCGTTCGGCGACATCCGCAAGTTCAAGCACGACGACGCGGCCGACCTCGAGCGGCTGCTCGAAGCCGCGCCGAAGTCGGCGGGCAAGCTCATCATCGTCGACGGCGTGTTCTCGATGAACGGGTCGATCACCGACCTCCCCGCCGTCGTCGCGCTGGCGAAGCGTTACGAAGCCCGCCTGATCGTCGACGACGCCCATGCGCTCGGCACCATCGGCGCGACGGGCCGCGGCTCGCTCGAGCACTTCGGCCTGCTCGAAGACGGCCCCCGCGAGGTCGATCTCGTCACGGGCACGTTCTCCAAATCGCTGGCCTCCCTCGGCGGCTTCGTCGCGGGCCGGGCGGACGTCATCCACTTCATCAAGCACCAGGCGCGCTCGCTGATCTTCTCGGCGAGCTGCACGCCCGCCAGCACGGCGGCGGCGCTCAAGGCGCTGGAGATCCTCGACGCGGAGCCGCAGCGCGTCGACCGCCTCCGCCGCATCTGCGACCGGGTGCGCCGCGAGCTGAACGCCCTCGGCTACGACACGATGGGCTCGCAGACGCCGATCGTCCCGGTGCTGATCGGCGACGACTGGGACACCTTCGGGTTCTGGCGTCGGCTCAACGAGCGCGGCGTCTTCGCCAACCCCGTGGTGTCGCCCGCCACGCCGCCCGGGAAGGGGCTGATCCGGACGTCGTACATGGCGACCCACGAGGACCGCGACGTCGATCGCGTGATCGAGGTCTTCGCCGAGCTCGCGAAGGGGCGCGCCGCCGCGCCCGCGCTCGCCGACTGATCCGTCGCGCATGCCCGGTTCCGCGCCGGTCGTCGAGGAGGTCCGCTCGGCGCGCGACCTCGACGCCTTCATCGAGCTGCCGTACACGCTTTACCGCGGCGATCCGCACTTCGTACCCCCGCTCCGGTACGACGTGCGGCTCCGGCTCGACCGCCGGCGCCACCCCTACTATCGGTTCGCCGACGCGGCGCTGTTTCTCGTCCGCCGGCGCGGCGAGGTGATCGGCCGGATCGGCGCGACGGTCAACACGCGCCACAACGAGTACCACGCCGAAAGGACCGCCTTCTTCGGCTTCTTCGAGTGCGTGCGGGAGTTCGAAGCGGCGCGCGCGCTCTTCGACGCGGCGGCGGCGTGGGCGCGGGCGCGCGGCATGAACGTCCTGCGCGGGCCGGCGTCGTTCTCGCTGAACGACGAGTGCGGGCTCCTCGTGCGCGGGTTCGACGGGCCGCCCACGTTCATGATGCCGTACAACCCGCCGTGGTACGCCGACCTCGTCGAGGGCTACGGCTTCGTCAAGGCGATGGATCTTCTCGCCTGGCGGATGGCGCAGGAGAGCGCCGACCTCGAGCGGTTCTTCCGCGTCGCGCGCAAGGTCCGGGAGCGGGACGGCCTCGAGACGCGGATCTTCGACGTGAAACGATTCGACGCGGAGATCCGCAAGCTCCAGGACCTCTACGCCGACGCCTGGCAGTCGAACTGGGGCTTCGTCCCGATGACGGACGCCGAGTTCGACTTCATGGGCCGACAGCTCCGCCCGGTCCTCGTCCCGGAGTACTGCACCTTCGCGATGAAGGACGGCCGCGAGATCGGGTTCGTCCTCGCGTTGCCGGACTTCAACCGCGTGATCGCGAAGCTGAACGGCCGCCTTTTCCCGTTCGGCTTCCTGCGGCTGCTCGCGTCGAAGCGGAGGATCCCGTTCGCGCGCATCCTCACGCTCGGCGTGCGCCGCGAGACGCAGGGCCGCGGGTACGACGCCGTGCTGCTCGACGCGGTCACGACCGCGCTGCTGAAGGGCGGCATCTCGCGGGGCGAGATGTCCTGGATGCTCGAGACCAACGAGGTCATGAACAACACGCTCCGGCGGACCGGCGGCGAGGCCTATCGCGTCTACCGGCTGTACGACGCGCCCCTCTGAGCGACGCCGCCGCCCGCCCCGCGGTCCGGCGCGCGCGCCCTCGTAAGATCCCGACCGGAGAACGGACGTGCTGAGAACCGCGGAGAATCGCCGGTCCGTGCTCGTCGGCCTCGCGCTGTCCGCCGCCCTCGGCGCGGCGGCGGCGCTGCTCGTCGTCGCGGGCAACCCGGGCAACATGGGCCTCTGCGGCGCCTGCTTCCTGCGGGACGTCGCCGGCGCCTTCGGCTTGAGCGCCCCGCCCGCGGCGCCGCGCATCTTCCGCCCCGAAGTCCCGGGCGTCGTCCTCGGCGCCGCGCTTCTCGCACTCGTCCGCGGCCGCTTCGTCGCGAGGTCGGGCGGCTACGCCGCCGTGCGGTTCCTGTTCGGCGTCGTGTCGGCGATCGCCGCGCTGATCTTCCTGGGGTGTCCCTTCCGCATGCTGCAGCGCCTCGGCGGCGGCGACGTGACGGCCTGGGCGGCGCTGCCGGGGTTCCTCGTCGGCGTGGCCGTCGCCGTCGCCGCGGAGGAGCGCGGCTACTCGCCCGGCAGGACCCAGGTCGCGCCGGCGCCCGTCGGCCTCGTCGGCCCGCTGCTCTTCGCGCTCGCGCTGACCGGCTTCTTCGTCGGCGGGCTCTACCTCGGACCCGGCTACGGCGAAGCGGGCAAACCCGACCACGCCCACGCGCTCGTCGCGCTCGGCGTCGCGCTCGCCGCCGGCGCGGCCTTGTCGGCGACGGGGTTCTGCGCGATCTCCGCGGGACGCGCCCTCGTGCGCCGGCGCGCCCGCAAGACCATGGCTTACGCCGCCCTCGCGCTCGTCGCGGGCTATGCGGCGGTCGCGATCGCCGCCGGGCGCTTCGGCGGGAGCCCGATCGCCCACGGCGCCTGGGGATGGAACTTCGCCGCGCTCATGGCCCTCGGCATGGCGGGCGCGTTCGCGGGCGGGTGCCCGGTGCGGCAACTGGTGATGACGGGCGAAGGCAACGGCGACGCCTTCGCCGCGGTCGTCGGCCTGCTGGTCGGCGGCGCCCTCGCCCACAACTGGGGCCTGGTCTCGCAGGTCGCGACCGCCGACGGACCGGGCGGCCCGACGCCGCGCGGGCGCATCGCGCTGATCGCCTGCCTCGTCGGCTCGGCGGTTTACGCATGGGCGCTCGCGCGCTCGCGGCCGCCCGCGGCCGCGACCCCGCCGGCGTCTCCGCCCCCCGCCTGAAGCGGCCTTCCGAGAAGACGCCCGGAGGACGCGGTTTTTCGAGGCGCTTTCGTGGTCGCGGCCCCCCCGCGTCGACTACGATGCGCGCCCTCGCGGACCCGCGTCCGCCCGCCGTTTTTCCTCCCATGCCGAACGCCGTCCACCAAGGCGCGCGCCTCGCGCGCGCCGCGCGTCCGATCGTTTCCCTGCTCGTCGTCGCCGCCCTCGCGCGCGCCCAGGAACCCGCGGAGATCCCCGACGGGTGGACGCTGGTCGACGACCTGATCCTGCCGCAGTGGGCGGTGAACGGCGACGCCAACTACTCGGCGACGCCGTGGCCGAACGGCGTCGTGCCCTACGCCTTCAACGCGAACGTCACGGCGCTCAATCAGACGCGCGCCATCGACGCCATGGCGGAATGGGAGGCGGTGTCGGCGGTGACGTTCGTCCCGCGCACGACGGAGGCGAACTACATCACCTTCAACGACTCGACCGGCAACTCGAGCTTCGTCGGCATGATCGGCGGGTCGCAGAACGTGAACATGTTCAACTGGTCGTGGCGGTTCATCATCTGCCACGAGCTCGCCCACGCGCTCGGCTTCTGGCACGAGCAGTCGCGGCCGGACCGCGACACGTACGTCACGATCAACTGGGGCAACATCGACCCGGCGTACTCGTACAACTTCTTCACGCAGTCGAGCACGACGGTCGGCGCCTACGACTTCGACTCGATCATGCACTACGGGCAGTTCGCGTTTTCGAACAACGGCCTGCCGACCATCACGGTCAATCCGCCGAACGGCGCGATGCAGGGGACGATCGGCCAGCGCCAGCACATGTCGATCCTCGACGCGGGCGGCGTGTCGTTCCGCTACGGCCCGGCGCCCGCGCCGACGATCACGTCGATCAGCCCGACGTCGGCGAAC
>DASPNK010000497.1:0-5066 GCA_035626575.1 Planctomycetota bacterium
CACGGCGCGACGACGTGGAAGGGGACGCCGTGGGCGCGCGCGAGGGTCGCGAGGCCGTAGGTGCCGATCTTGTTGGCGACGTCGCCGTTCCGGGCCACGCGGTCGGCGCCGACCATGACGCGGTCCGCCAGCCCCCGCCGCATCGCCTCCGCGGCGGCGTTGTCGCAGAGCAGCACGGCGTCGACGCCGGCGCGGCCGAGCTCCCACATGGTGAGTCGCGAGCCCTGAAGCAGCGGGCGCGTCTCGCAGGCGTAGACCGTAGGGCGGCGTCCGGCGCGCGCCGTGGCGAGGATCGCGCCGAGCGCGGTGCCTTCGCCCGCGGTCGCCAGCGCGCCGGTGTTGCAGCAGGTGAGGACGCGCTCGCCGGGGCCGATCAGCGTCGCGCCGTACGCGGCCATGCGCGCGCAGGCGGTCCGGTCTTCGTCTTCGATCGCGCGCGCTTCGGCGAAGGCGGCGCGCCGCGTCGCCGCCGATCCGGCCGCGCCGTCGACCGCGCGCCGGACGCGGCGCACCGCCCAGGCGAGGTTCACCGCCGTCGGGCGCGCGCTTTCGACCGCCGCGCACACGTCGGCGACGACGCGGGAGAGCGCGTCGGCGGAGTCGGGGGCGCCGCGCAACCCGAGGACGACCGCGTAAGCGCCGGCGACGCCGATGGCGGGCGCTCCCCGCACCGCGAGGCGGCGCAGCGCCGCGATCACGTCGTCCGGGGTCCGCAGGTCGACCGTGGTCTCGGCGTCGGGAAGCGCCGTCTGGTCGAGCACGCGCAGGAAACCGTCGGCGTCGCCGATCCACTCCAGCGCGCGCGGCGGCGAAGTCATCCGTCGAGCTCCGGCACCGGCCTGCCGACGATGCGCTCGTAGATCTCCACGTAGCGCGCGCGCGCGAGCGCGGCGACCTCCGCCGGAAGGCGCGGCGGCGGGCCTTTCACGCGATCCCACGTCTGCGCGTCGAGCCAGTCCCGCACCACCTGCTTGTCGTACGAGGGCGGGTCGCGGTCGGGCAGCGCGGCGTCGGCCTCCTCCTTCTTCCAGAAGCGGGAGGAGTCCGGAGTCAGCACTTCGTCGACCAGCGCCGTCCTTCCGTCGATGCGCCCCCACTCGAGCTTCGTGTCGCAGATCACGACGCCGCGCTCTTCGGCGCGGCGCGCGCAGGTGCGGAAGACGTCGAGCGTGAGGTCGCGAAGCTCCCGCGCGACCGGGGCGCCGAGGTCCTTCTCCATCCGCTCGAAGGGGACGTTTTCGTCGTGCCCCTCGTCGGCCTTGGTGGCGGGCGTGAAGAGCGGCTCGGGGAAGCGCGCGTTCTTCGCGAGGCCGCGGGGCAACGTCAGGCCGCACAGCGCTCCGGTCTCCCGGTATTCCTTCCAGCCGCCGCCGAGGAGGAAAGCGCGCGCGACGCATTCGAACGGGTAGACCTCGGCGCGCCGGACCAGCAGCGCGCGGCCGCGCAGCGCCGCCTCGTGGGCGCGCACCGCCGGCGGCATGCGACGCACGTCGCTCTCGACCACATGGTGCGGGACGCGGCTCCCGAGCACCTCGAACCAGAACAGCGAGAGCTGCGTCAGCACCACGCCCTTGCCGGGCACGGGGTCGGGCAGCACGTGGTCGAACGCCGAGATCCGGTCGCTGGCGACGAGGAGCAGCAGGCGGTCGTCGATCTCGTAGACGTCGCGGACCTTGCCGCGGCGGAGGAATCGAAGGCCGTGCAGCGGCGAGGCGGAGGCTGCCATGACGCCGCGACTATAGCGCGGGTCGCGGGCGCGGCCGGGGCGTCAGGCGTGGCCGACGCGGGACTTGCAGTGGCGGCGGATGGACTCGACCGCCTTGGCCGAGACGTCGAGGAACTCGATGCCCGCTTCGTAGGTGCCGTTGAGCGCCTGCGAAACGTGGACGACGCGACCGGTCGCTTCGACGAGGTCGTCGCCGAGCGCGAGGTGGAAGCGGAACCGGTCGCCGACCAGGAACGGATCGGCGTGCTGGACCCGGATCCCGAACTCGTTGAGGTCGAGCGTGACGCCGAGCCCGTACGGGACGGAAGCCGCGCCGCCGGCTTCGGAGTGAGCCACCAGGTTGGCCGTATCGAAGCGCGTCGCGCTGCGGCGGTCGTGAGGAATCATTATCGGCCTTCCCTTCCGCCTATCGGACGGCGCGGCCCGAGCGCTTGACCGAGGCCCGCGCGTCGTTGGCCGGCCGGGGCGCGACTGGTAGTTTCGGCCGTCGTTTCCGCCGTTTTTCGCCGGGAACGGGAGATCCCCATGGTTGCCGTCGTCCTTCTCGTCATCCTCGGCTTCGCCGGCGGCGTCGTCTCGGCGCAGGGCGAGTCCGAGCGCGCGAAAAACGCCCTGCGGGAGCTGCAGGACGAGAAGCCGGCCGGCGCCGAAATGGAACGGTCGCGCGCCCGGTGGCCGGAATACGGCCGGGAGATCGACGAGGCGGTCAAGCGTCAGGACGACGCGGTCCTCCGCGGCGGCGCCGACGCCGACGACGCGGTGAAGCACTACGAGAACCGCGCCGAAGTGCGGGGCGGCGTCGTCGACCTGTATCTCGCGGGGCGCATCCTCGGAAACACCGGCCGGGTCGAGGAGGCGAAGAAGCTCTTCGAAAAGGCGATTCAGATCGACCCGTGGTTCCCGTGGGCCTACCACGGCCTCGGCACCTGCCACGTGCGGCGCGAGCGGTTCGAGGACGCGGTGAAGGCTTATCGCCGCGCGCTGGAGCTCGATCCGTCGTTCATCCGCGCGATGGAGCCTCTCGCGGTGTGCCTCATCCAGCTGGAGCGCCCGCAGGAGGCCGAAGATCTTCTGCGCCGCATCCTCGAGCGGCATCCCGAGAACCAGGGCGCGCTGCGGACGCTGGCGCGCATTCACGCGCTTCGCCATCGGTTCGGCGAGGCGATCGAGCTTCTCAGGAAGCTGCTGGAGCTGCGGCCGGAGGACGACGAGGCCCGCCGCATGCTCGCCTACTGCTACCGCGAGGCGGAGCGGCCCGAGGACGCGGAGAAGATCTACCTCGCCCTCGTCAAGGCGCAGCCCGAAGATCGGACCTCGCTGAAGGCTCTGGCCGGGCTCAAGCTCCGGCAGGGCGAAAACCACGTCGCCGCCGACTACTACCGTCGCGTGTTGAAGCTGACCGATCCGGGGTCGCCGGAGGCGGAGAGCCTGCGCAAGATCGCCGACGACCTGCAGAACGGCCCGGCGATCGAGAAGCGGAATCCGAAGCAGAAGACCGCCGACGAGTGGATGGACGTCCTCCTCAACTCCGTCGACGAGCAGAAGTGCCTGCAGGCCGTGCGCGTGCTGGGCGCGAACGTCGACGACGTGCCGACGGTGGAGCAGTGGACGGCGCTGCAGCAGGCGTTCCTCCAGGCTCTCAAGTCGAAGTTCCCCTCGGTGAAAGTCCTCGCCCTTCGCCAGGTCGAGCGCTCGCCGCTTTACCGCTCCGAAGAGCTGGCGCGCCTCGCCATGCTCTTCCTCGACAGGAATCAGGACCGCCTCGTGCGCGCCCAGGCGGCGGAGACCCTCGGCGAGCTGCGGCATCCGTCGGCCGTTCCGGCGATCGTCGACGCGCTGGCGCAGACGGACGACCCGTACGTCTTCGAGCGGTCGTTCCACGCCCTCGTGAAGCTCGCGCCCCAGCTGGTGACGATCCCGATGCCGGAGACCCTCGATCGCGAGTCGATGGCCGACGCCGCGCGGCAGTGGAAGGACTGGTACGCCGCGCACCGCGACCGCTACAAGCGGTACGAGGCCAAAGCCGACAACAAGTGACGGGTCGCCGGCCTACCGCGACGAGGATGACGATGGGATCCATCATGGTCGCCGGCGGCGCCGGCTATATCGGCAGCCACTGCCTCCGGCTCCTTCGGGAGCGCGGATTCGACGCCTACGCCTACGACAACCTCGCGACGGGCCGGCGCGAAGCCGTGCTCGACGCGCCCCTCGTGGTCGGCGACCTCGCCGACGGCGACAAGGTCGAGCGCACGCTCCGAGAGCGGAAGACGTCCGCCGTCTTCCACTTCGCCGCTTCGTGCTACGTCGGCGTCTCGGTGACCGACCCCGAGAGCTACTGGCGCAACAACGTCGCGACGACGCTGACGCTGCTCTCCGCGATGCGCCGCGCCGACGTGAAGACGTTCATCTTCTCGTCGACCTGCGCCACCTACGGCGACCCGGTCCAGGAGCTGATGGACGAGTCGCACCCGCAGAAGCCCATCAACCCTTACGGCTGGACCAAGTTCGCCGTCGAACGCATGCTCGCCGACTTCCACCGCGCCTACGGGCTGCGCTATGTGGCGCTGCGTTACTTCAACGCCGCCGGCGCGCATCCCGACGCGCGCATCGGCGAAGACCACGATCCCGAGACGCATCTGATCCCGCTGGTGCTTCAGACCGCGGCCGGCGTCCGGAAAGAGATCCAGGTGTTCGGCGACGACTACCCGACGCCGGACGGCACCTGCATCCGCGACTACATCCACATCCTCGACCTGTCTTCGGCCCATCTGCTCGGCCTGAAGCATCTCGAGGAAGGCGGCGAGAGCGGGGCCTTCAACCTCGGCAACGGCGCCGGCTATTCGGTGCTCGAGGTGATCCGGACCGCGGAGGCCGTCACCGGGAAGAAAGTGCCCTACCGGATCGCTCCCCGCCGCGCGGGCGACCCCGCCCGGCTGGTCGGAGACGCGAGCCGCGCGAAGGCGACCCTCGGGTGGAAGCAGGAGTTCGGCGACCTGCGGACGATCGTCGAATCGGCGTGGCGCTGGCATCGCGCCCCGGCTTACGGCCCGCATCGGCGGTGAGCGCGGCCCGGGCCGCCGCGCCGCTTGGCGGCGTCCGACGGCCCGGCGATACTCCACGCCCATGACCTTCCGCGGAATCGGGCGTCCGGCGCGCGGCGCCGTCGTGCTGGCGCTGGCGTCGGCCGTGCTGGCCGCGCAGCACCCGGGTCGGGCGAAGCTCGAACGCGTGGTCGAGGCGGCGCGGGCGGCGCGCATCCGCGTCGGCGCCGCGGCGGGGCGCCCCGGCGAGGCGCCGTGGTTCGCCCATCACGCCGACGAGCCGCTCATCCCCGCGAGCA
>DASPNK010000498.1:0-2634 GCA_035626575.1 Planctomycetota bacterium
CGTCGGCGCAGGTGATCTGCGTCGTCGGCGGGCACGTCGAGCCGTCCCAGATCGCGATAAAGGTGTCGGTGCCGACGATCGTCGATCCGCCGGGCGCCGTGACGGACGAACCGCAGTTCGACACCGTCGCGAAGCCGGTGAACGACGGGACGTAGGCGACCCAGCCGTCTTCACCCTGCGTCGGCGCGATCGTGCAGGTGGCCGCGCCGCCGTTGATGAAGAAGCCGGTGGTGTCGTAGCCCCACACGCCTTCGGGAACGGTGGTCGCGCCCGAGCAGTCGTCGGCGAACACGTTCGGCGGCGGAGGCGGCGGCAGGCCGATGGCCAGCGAGCCGGACACCGCGCTCGAGCCGAACCACGAGCCCACCGAGACGTAGTAGGAGTTGCCGGCCGTGACGGCCAGCGTGAACTCCGACTCCGCGACGCCGCAGCCCGGCGCGCCGTCGGCGCACGCGAGCTCGGTCGTCAGCGAAACGTCCCACGCGTTCAGGTAGGTGTCGGCGAAGTTCGCCGAGCCGCCCGGAAGCGCGGAGTTGGGGCAGATGGTGAAGATGACGTTGCCGGTGACGGTGGCGGTGTAGAGCCACCATCCGTCCGCGGCGACCGCGCCGGCCGTCTGATTGCACGACGGCGCGTTGCCGGGGATGGAGAAGCCGGCGGTCGAGAAGGGGAACGTCCCTTCGTTGACGCCGACGGCGGTCGTCGGGTCGTCGCCCTGGGCGACGGCCGTCGACGCAACGAGCGACGCGGCGAAGAGGACCGCCGCGGCGCGGAATGAACGACGAGACATAAAGCAGGGACTCCTTGGAACGGGGACGAAGAGCCGAACGGATCGGCGAAACGGCGAACGGCGCGCCGAAGCGCGCGGCCCGCGGGCGACCTCTCACGGTTCCCGCGGGCGGCGCGGAGCATAAACCGGACGCGTCCGGCTCGGCAAGAAGCCGAGGGTCGCGATTCGCAGGAGGTTGGGCGCGGCGAGGTGGGGAGCGCGCCTCGGCCGTCGGTCGGCGCCCGGACCACGGCGAACGGCGGCGCGGGGCCGGCTCGCCCCCGGCCGCGGCCGTGAAGCGACGCGCCGAGGCGGATTCATCTCGCCCGAAACGAAGGCGGGCCGGCCTCCGCGAGGGAGACCGGCCCGTTTCCACGTTCCCGAAGCTCCGGCGCCGCGCCGCCGAAGCGGGCGGCGCCGGGAGTCCCGACCGGCGCGCCGGTCGGGACCTGGGCATCACTGGATCGTGTACGCCGTCGGCGCCGTGGTGTCGGCGACCGAGGCGAAGCCCGTCAGCGGGTCGAGCGCCACGCCGACCGACCACAGGTTCGCGCCGATGAACGCCGAGACAAACCCGCCCGGCAGGTCGACGTTGAGCGAGTAGCCCGACGGCGAGAGCAGGGACAGGAACGGCTGCGGGGCCGGCAGCGAGAGCTGCGTCACGAGCTCCGTGAACGAGAGCGGCACGCCGTAGAACCACCCGTTCGGGAAGGTCACGGCCGCCGGCAGGCCCGGGTGCAGGATGTCGAGCGTCACCGCCGAGTACGCGATCGCGCCCGGAGGCCCGTCGACGTTCTCGAGGCGCAGCGAGCCCGAACCGTTCGGCGTCGACCACTGGTGGATGTACGTGCAGTGCACGTTCAGCTGGAAGCCGCCGGTCTGGCCGCCCCAACCGCCCACCTCGATGTAGTAGGTGTTGCCGACGATCACCGGCGTCGAGATCAGCGACGACGACGAGAACTGGCACGGGCCGGTGTTCGCGTTGTCGTTACAGGCGATCTCCACGCCCGTTCCCGGGCAGCCGTCCCACACCGCGATCACCGTGTCGATGCTCGAGCCGCAGGTCTCGATGACCAGGTTGCCCGAGCACGTCGGCGTGAACGAGTACCACAGGTCCGCGCCCATGAATCCGCACGCCGACGACATCTGCGGCGAGTTGCTCGCGCCGACGTTCGTCAGGCCGGTGTTCAGGCCGTAGGCCAGCGGAATCGCGTTCGCGCATTCGTCGTTCGGCGGCGGCAGGATCTCGGTGATCGAGATCGCGCCGGAGTTCGCCGCCGGGAAGCCCCACGTGCCCACTTGGATGTAATAGGTGTTGCCCGCGGTCACGTTGAACTGGACTTCGGACTCGGAGACGCCGCAGTTCGGCGAACCGTCCGCGCAGGCGAGCTCGACCGCCGGCGGGAAGATCGCGCCGTCCCAGGCCGCGATGTAGGTGTCCTGCGGCGACGCGGAGCCGCCGGGGGCGACCGCCGACGACGGGCAGTTCGAAACCACCGCGATGCCGGTCACCGTGGCCGTGTACACGAACCAGAAGTCGAACGGATCGGGCTGGCCGATCGCCGCGCAGCTGGCCGACGCGCCGGGGGCCACGAAGCCCGCCGAGTTGTACGGCGTGACCGAGCCGGCGGACGCGGGAACCGCGACCGTCGGATCGTCGCCCGGACCGGCCGGCGGCGGCGGAATGTTCACCGCGATCGCCATGTTGCCGGCGACCGGGACGCCGCCCTGCCACGAACCGATCTTCACGTAGTACGAGTTGCCCGCGATCACCGGGACGGTGGCCTCGGACTCGCCGTTGAAGCAGGAGAACGAGCCGTCGGCGCAGGTGAGCTGCGTCGTCGGCGGGCAGGTCGAGGCGTCCC
>DASPNK010000499.1:0-3037 GCA_035626575.1 Planctomycetota bacterium
AACGTTCAAGTCGTCGAGGCGGCGGTCACGTAACCATCGAACGCGTCTATGCTTGTGACAGGACCGCGAGGCGGTCCAAGTGATTCGTACGTGCCAACGACGGTCGTCCGAGGTTGGCGATCGTCAGCCGAATTCCATTCCAGAGCCGCACCCGAGCCGAGATCGCCCTTTGCGCCGACCCTGCTGCGAGTTCGCGACGGCGAGGCTGTCCACTACACCTGTCTCCAGCTAATATGTGTGCAAATCGAGCGGACGACGAAGTCGCTACCTTCGCCACTTACGCAGCCGATCATAATCCCACGCCCTGTACAGTTGGCATTATGAACGCCGGAGCTGCACCTGCCGAGATGGAAGTTCCTTTCCACCCGCACTCGGAAAGAGATGGGCTTTTTTGGCACTTTGACGTCGATGGTAGGGACCTTGGCCATTTCTGCTCCAAATCGCTGAGCTGCCCTGCTCAGCGTTGACTGACGGGTTGCTCAGCTGCACGGGGCCGCCCACGATCGGGCGCGGAGGTTCACGCGCAGTCGCCGCTTGAATCAGCGTAAGGAGGCCGTCCGGCCCCGACGCCTACGTACCCAGCCTGACGTGCACGCACTGGGCGTACTCGTTGCCGTTCGGTGACTTGAACACGATCTTGCACTGTTCGGGGCCCCAAGAATCCTTGCAGCCGGACCCGGGCGCGTGGGCACCGGCCGTGCAGCGGCCGCGATGGTAGTGAGTCTTCACCTGAATCTCGAACGCGGGTAGCTGCTCGGAGAACGGAACTTGAACCTTGTTTTTGGTGCCTCTGGCCATGCTTCCTCTTTGACGCGATACTTCGTTTTTCCGGCGATTCCCTCAGCTCAGGCGACTGCCGCGCACCAAGATGTGTGGAGAGAAGTATCGGGGGTGCGATGTCTTCGGTCAAGGGCGCAGATTGGACGGCGGTGCGGATTCCGACGGCGTCTACGTTACGGGTACACGCGGCGTGGGGTCGCCGTCTTGACTCCGCGGCCAACCGGCCTGCGCGCGGCGATCGCCCTTGACCGTGCGTAGCGGACGCCGTGAAGCACCCACCGTCGGGCGGGCTGACCGCGTCCGAGGGTCGTCGGCAAGCTTGGGCGTTCCGCGTGTCACGTGTCAAGGGACACGAACTCTTACGCAGTTAGGGGACGGGAACCGTTACGCACCCTCGATGGCCTGCTGACTTCCGGATCTCCCCGCTTGGGTGGGACGGTGGAAGGGCCCGGGGACGGGGCGAGCCCCGCCGAGCTCCTTGAGGCGGTAACTCCGACCTTTGATGTTGAGGACGTGGCAGCGGTGGAGCAGCCGATCGAGGAGCGCCGCGGTCATCACTTCGTCGCCGGCGAGCACCTCCGGCCACTCCTTCACCGACTTGTTGGTCGTGATGAGCGTGCTGCCGCGCTGGTAGCGGTAGCTGATCATGCGGAAGAACAGGCTCGCCTCCTGCCGGCTGAGCGGCGTGAACCCGACCTCGTCGATGATGAGCAGCGCGACCTTCAGGTACTTTTTTCCCTTGAGCCTGCGCGGAGGGACGTCGGCGTCCTTCTTCATCGCGTGCATCAGGTCCTCGAGCCGGTAGAACCCGACCGAGAACCCCTGCTGCACGGCGCGGATCCCGAGGGCCCTTGCGAGGTGCGTCTTGCCGACGCCGGGCGGACCGCCGAACAGCACGTTCTCCTGCTCGCGGACGAACGCGCAGCTGGCGAGCGTCTCGACCTGCTTCCTGTCGACGCCGGGCTGGAAGGAGCAGTCGAAGGTGTCGAGGGTCTGCCCCGTCGGGAGGCCGGACAACATGAGCGACGTTCTGACGCGCCGCTCCTCGCGGCGGTCATGCTCGATGCCGAGCAGCTCGTCGAGCAGCCGGTGCGGCGCGAAGTTCTCCTTCACCGCGACGCTCAAGAGATCGTTCAACCGCTCAGCGGCGTGCTCGAGACCGAGCTTCGCGAGCGCGTCGCGCGTCCTGTCGGCGTCGGCCTTCGGCGCCGCGGCCTTCACGGCGACGGCGCTCATCGCGCGACCTCCATGAGCGCGGCGTACAGGTCGATCGGCCGCCGCTCGACCGGCGCGTCCATGATCTCCTGCAGCTGGCGGCCCATCCTTCCGAGCGGCGGCGGCGGGGCCACGCGGTCGGTCGGCTTGCCGTCGAAGCACGTCGGATCGATCAGGATCCGCTCCGCCGTGCCGCGCCGGTACTCGCGGACAACCTCGCCGTGCGCGACGATCTGAACCTTGCCGGCGCAGCCCCGGACCTCGACGCGCGTCCCGGAGAGCCCGAACGGCACGGCATAGCGGCGCCCTTCGAACGCGACCATGCAGTTGCGATGCACCTCGCGTTCGACGGCGACGTCGAACGGTTCCGGCAGAAGCGGCAGCGGTCGAAGCTTCGGGATCTCCGCGCGCCAGGCCTCGTGCACCGTGGTCCCCGTCGCCGGGCAGACCGCTTCCCGCGACCAGGCGTCGAGCGCGGCGTCCGTCGCCGCCTGCAGCTCGGCGAGTTCGCCGTAGACGCCGGCCGCGACCTTCGTCAGCAGCCGCAGCAGACGGACCTTCGCCTCCACCTTGCCCTTCGCGTTCGGCTCGCGCGGCTGACAGGCGTCGACGTGGAAGCCGATCGCCCGTGCGTAGGAGCGATAGGTCGGATGGATCTCCCCCCACGCGCCGGCGCCGGACGACAGCGCCGTCTTCACGTTGTCGATCCGGTTGACCGCGGCGATCCCGCCGAGCCGCATGAACGCGCCGTTGTGGCAAGACAGCCAGCTCACCAGATCCTTCGAACGGCTCCACACGACCGCCGATCGCCGGGAGTGCGACAACGTCATCAGGAACGCCGACAGCGGTTCGGGACCGTCGCCGACGTCGACCTGCGGGAACTCCGCCCAGTCGGTCTGTACGTAAGCGTTCGGCGAACCGCACCCGCAGCGGGGCACGCCGACTGCGACGCGCGCGGGGGCGCGCGCGCTATCCGTTCAGGATGAGGTCGGGCGCGCGGCCGGCGCAGCGCGCAGACGCGCCGCCTTCCAGCCGCGGGGCG
>DASPNK010000500.1:0-5659 GCA_035626575.1 Planctomycetota bacterium
GACGCCGAGCCGCTCCGCGGCGTGGCCGGGAAGATCGTCCGCAACATGGAGGACAGCCTCGGCGTTCCGACGGCCACCTCGGTCCGGACGACCGCGGTGCGGCTCCTCGAGGAGAACCGGAACCTCCTCAACCACCACTTCGCCGTCGCCAACCGCGGCAAGGCGTCGTTCACGCACCTCATCGCTTATGCGTTGGTCCGCGCCCTCCGGGAGATGCCGCGCCTCAACGCGGCCTTCGCGCGCCACGGCGACCAGGCGGTGCGGCTCAACCGGCCCGCGGTGCACCTCGGCCTCGCGATCGACCTCGAAGGGAAAGACGGCTCTCGCAGCCTCGTCGTCCCCGCGATCAAAGACGCCGACGCCCTCGACTTCGGCGCGTTCTACGACGCCTACAACGACGTGATCGAGCGCGCGCGGCGCGGCAAGCTCGCGGCCGACGACTTCCAGGGCGTCACCGTCACGCTGACCAACCCCGGCACGCTCGGGACGCTGATGTCGGTGCCCCGTCTGATGGCGGGCCAGGGCGCGATCATCGCGACGGGCGCCATCGGATATCCGGCGGAGTTCTCGGGCTCGGCGCCGGAGGTGCTCGCCCACCTCGGCGTGGGCAAGGTGATGACGATCACCTCCACCTACGACCACCGCATCATCCAGGGCGCCGAGTCGGGCCTGCTGCTGAAGCGGATCGACGATCTGCTGCAGGGCGCCGACGGCTTCTACGAAGACCTCTTCGCCGCGGTCGGGTGCCCGCACCTCCCCTTCAAACCGAACCGCGACCGCAACCCCATGCTCGCGGGCGGCGGCGCGGCGACGTCGGAGGCGGTCGAGAAGCAGGCGCGCGTCCTGCAGCTCATCAACGCCTACCGCGTGCGCGGCGCGCTCATCGCCGATCTCGACCCGCTCGGGTACGCCCCGCACGTTCTGCCCGAACTGGAGCTCGAGCATTACGGCCTTTCGGTGTGGGACCTCGATCGCCTCTTCCTCACCGGCGGCCTCGGCGGCAAGCCGATGGCGACGCTGCGCGAGATCCTCGGCGTCCTGCAGGACACGTACGCGCGCCGCATCGGCGTCGAGTACATGCACATCGGCGACCTGGAGCAGAAGAAGTGGCTCCAGCAGCGCATGGAGCCGACGCGCAACCTCGAGCAGTTCTCGGTCGACGAGCAGGCGCGCATCATCGAGCGCCTGGTCGCGGCCGAGGCTTTCGAGAAGTTCCTGCACACGCGGTACGTCGGCCACAAGCGGTTCTCGCTCGAAGGCGCCGAGTCGCTGATCCCCGCGCTCGACGAGCTGCTCAACCGCGCGGTGCGCGACGGCGCGACCGAGGCGGTGATGGGCATGGCCCATCGCGGGCGCCTCAACGTGCTCGTCAACACGTTCAACAAGCCGTACACGAAGGTGTTCGCCGAGTTCGAAGGGCTCGTCGACGAGTCGACGGTGCAGGGCTCGGGCGACGTGAAGTACCACCTCGGCGCCGAAGGCGAGCACGTCGCGCCCGACGGCAAGCGCTTGAAGATCACGCTCGCCAGCAATCCCAGCCATCTCGAGGCGGTGAACCCGGTCGTCGAGGGCGTGGCGCGCGCCAAGCAGGAGGCGTACGGCGCCGAAGGGCGGCGCAAGGTGCTGCCGATCCTCATCCACGGCGACGCGGCGTTCGCGGGGCAGGGCGTCGTCGCCGAGACGCTCAACATGTCGGGCCTCCGCGGCTATGCGACCGGCGGCACGGTTCACGTCGTCGTCAACAACCAGATCGGCTACACGGCCGGCCCGCGCGACACGCGGTCGACGTACTTCTGCACCGACCTCGCCAAATCGGTCGGCGCGCCGATCCTACACGTCAACGGCGACTACCCGGAGTCGGTGCTGCGCGCGGTCCGCGTCGCGTTCGACTGGCGGCAGAAGTTCGGCCGCGACGTCGTGATCGACCTCGTCTGCTACCGCCGCCACGGCCATAACGAGACCGACGAGCCGAAGTACACGCAGCCGATCCTGTACTCGAAGATCGAGGCGATGCCGTCGGTGCGCGAGAAGTACGGCAAGCTCCTCGTGCAGCGGAAGCAGCTCTCCGAAGAGCAGCGGCTCGCGCTGCAGGAGACCTTCCAGGAGCGGTTGAAGGCGGCGCTGGAGCTGTTCCGCGCCGCGGAGGCGCAGAACGGGAAGTCGGCGCCGCCGACCGTGCGCCGCGACGAGGAGGATCCGCGCGACTTCCTCGACGCGCCCTCGCCTGAAACCGGCGTCGCGCCCGAGGCTTTGCGTCACGTGGCGGCGACGGCGGCGAACCCGCCGGAAGGTCACGCGGTGCATCCCAATCTCCGGCGCCAGCTGGAGCGTCGCGTCGACATGGTCGACGGCAAGCTGCCGATCGACTGGGGTTGCGGCGAGGCGCTGGCGTTCGGCTCGCTGCTGCTCGAAGGCGTGCGCATCCGCCTTGCGGGCCAGGACTCGGGCCGCGGCACCTTCAGCCAGCGTCATGCGGTGGTGCGCCACCAGGTCACCGAGGCCGACTGGATCCCGCTCAACGCCCTCGCCGACGCGCAGGGGCGCTTCGAGGTCGTCGACTCCCTGCTGTCGGAGGAGGCGGCGCTCGGGTTCGAGTTCGGGTTCGCCCACGAGCGGCAGGACGCGCTCGTCCTGTGGGAGGCGCAGTTCGGCGACTTCGTGAACGGCGCGCAGATCCAGATCGACCAGTTCCTGGCCGCGTCCGAGGCGAAGTGGAACGAAGTGTCCGGCGTCGTGCTGCTGCTCCCGCACGCCTACGACGGGCAAGGGCCCGAGCATTCCAGCGCCCGCCTCGAGCGGTTCCTCCAGCTGTGCGCCGAGGGCAACCTCACGGTGGTGAACTGCTCGACCTCGGCGCAGTACTTCCACCTTCTCCGCCGCCAGGGCCGCGCTCCGGTGAAGCGCCCGCTGGTGGTGATGACGCCGAAGTCGCTGCTGAAGAAGAAGGAGGCGGGCGCCGCGCTCGCCGACTTCGCGACGGGGGCCTTCCGCGAAGTGCTCGACGACCCGCGACGGCCGGATCCGGCCACGGTTTCGCGGTTGATCCTCTGCAGCGGAAAGGTCTTCTACGACCTCGACGAGTACCGCGAGGCGCACGGCGTCAAGGATGCGGCGATCCTCCGGCTCGAGCAGCTGTATCCGCTGCCGCGCGCGCTGCTGCTCGAGCTCACGGCCAAGTACCGCAAAGCGCTGAAGCGCGTGCTGTGGGTGCAGGAGGAGCCGAAGAACATGGGCGCCTGGTCCCACCTCGCGCCGAAGCTCGCCGATCTCGACCTGCGCGCGAAGTACGTCGGCCGCCCCGCCGCCGCCTCCCCCGCCGCCGGCTCCGGCCGCGTCCACGCCGCGGAGCAGGAGGACCTGCTGCGCCGCGCGTTCGAGAGCTGACGGCGCGGAGGCGGGAGCGCGAGGCCTTTCGACGAACGGCGCCGCGGCGGCGGCGGTCCGGACCTCGCGAAGCAGGGCCGTCGCACGTTTCGCAGGCGGGCGAACCTGCGCTCCCGAAGTATCAGCCGACGACGTCGGCGAGTTACGCGGCCTTCAACGCCGCGCCCTCAGTAGCCGGAGGACGGCGGGAGCGCGATCGTGGCGGAGCTCTCCGGCGGCGTCACGCGGATCGCGCCGACTTCGACCATGGACGCCTTCGGGTCCTTCCCGCTGCGGACGAGTTCGGCGCGCGCTTCGTCGGTCGCAAGGCTGCGCGGCCATGTATTGACGACGAACGTCCCCGCCTGTACGTCGTCGAGAACGACGACGCCCTCGGAGCTCGTGGTCCCGGTCGAGATCGACCAATCCGGAAGCGGACCGTTCAACTCCAGCCTGATTCCTTCGAGGGGCGTCGCGCCGTCGCTCGCCGTGACGCGGAGCGTCAGCTTCGACGTGCGCAAGGCGACGTCATGGACCGCCGACGCGCCGGCGGCGACCCGGAGCGCATCGCTCGCGACGACCCGGGCGGCGTACTTCTGCCCCGACTTCCTCTGAATCGTCGCGCGATAATCGCCCGGCATCAGCGCCGCCCGGTAGCGCCCCTGGGCGTCGCACCGCACGTTCTGGAGATGAACGCGCTGGTCCGAAAGAGGGGCGCCGAGACGGCCGAAGAAGCTGATCAACGCGCCTTCGAGCGGGGCGCCGTCGAGCGTCACCGTCCCCTCGACGGATCCCTTGACGAGGTACGGCAGGTCGTAATCGCGGCGGAGGTGTTCGCCGTCGGTCAGCGTGACGCGCCCCACCGTGATCGCTCGCCCGGACGTCGCGGTCGAAACGTGAAGGAGCACCTCCCATTCGCCGGGCGGCGCGCCTTCCAGGCGGAACGACCCGTCCGCGCCGAGCGGCGGCGCCTCGCGCGCCGGCGGGAACTCTCGCGAGGGATCTCCGGCGAACCTCAGCGAAACGCCGGGCTTCTCGTCCTCGCCGGTGCGCCGCCCGAGACCGTCCCGCGCGTGCAACTGCGGCAACAGCTCGGGAGGCCCGATCTTCCCGGAGAAGGTCGCCCCTGCGGCGACGACCACCTCGAGATCGTGCTCGACGTCGAACGTGACCTCCCGGACCAGCGGCTGATGACCCGGTCCCAGCACGCGAAGAAAGAGCGACTCGCGCGGCGGCCCGCGCAGCACGAGACTCCCCATCTCGTCCGTGCGCCCCTCGGTCACGCGAAGGGCGCAGGAACCTCCGTTCATTGCGAAGGAGCCGATCGACGCGACCTTCGTCTCCAGGTCGACCTGCCGGTCGGCGGAGACGCGCCGCAGCAGTTCGACGGCCGTGCCCGCCACCGGCGCGCCGTTCGACTTCCGAACCCGCACGGTGCGGGCGACGGATCGAAAGACGGCGATCACCTGGCGCGGCGCGCCCGAGTCCGAGACTTCGAAGCGATGCGGCGCGCTCGCGTGACGATCCTCTCCGAGCGGCTCGACGATCAACCAATACGACCCTCGCGTGACGCCCGGTACGACGCATAGACCGTCCGCGTGTCGACCCGCCTCGCGGAGACGCGCCGTGTCGAAAACGAGGAGCCGGCTCGTCTCCGGCGTCGGGAAGCACCGCAAGCCGTAATCTTCGAGCGGCCTCCCATGGTCGCCGTCGAGCACGAGGACCTCGACCACGCCGCCCTTGCGCATCACGAGCTCGACGTCTCGCGCGCCCCAGCGGACGGGGGCGGACGTCGACGCGCGCTCGTAGCCCGCGCGGTCCGCGGAGAGCGTCATGGGCCCGTCGAGGTCGGCGTCTTTGCGCTCGACTTCGAACCGGCCGTCTTTCCCGGCGGTGACGAACATGGCGCCGCCGCGGAACCCGGGCGCCGGAGCGGCTTGGACGATCGCCTGCGCGACCGGCCGGCCCGAGTCGTCGACGATCCTCCCGGAGATGACCTCGCCCGCGGCGGCGCGCGTGATCTTGAATGTGAGGACCTTCGCCGGCTCCTCGGCGCTCAACGCGAACTCGGCGGGCTCGACGGAGACCGCTCCGTCGGGAGCGCGCACCGCGTAGCGCCCCGCGGCGAAGCGCGCCGGGTGCGCGAACGCGCCGTCGGCGCCGCAACGAAGGACGTAGAACGTCTGCGGCGCGGGGAAGGCGCGGGCGTCGGCTTGGAGGGTCGCCTGCAACGCGAGGTGCGCCTGCGGCGCGCCCTCCGCATCCTCGGCCCGACCACGGACGCGGATCCCGCGCG
>DASPNK010000501.1:0-7602 GCA_035626575.1 Planctomycetota bacterium
ATCTGCAAGCCAGCGCATCGTTCGGCGATCTGAAAGTAAACATGCCGGAGCTGCTCGTTGCAGCGGAGACGAAACAGTCGCTGCTGCGTCTGTCGGACGGCTCGTTCGGCATCATGCCCAGCGGATGGGATGAAGAGCTCGCGCCGGTGATCGAGCTCGGTCGCCGGCACAACGACAGCCTGCGCTTTCACGCCGCGCAGGCGCTGGTGGTCGACGCGCTGCTGAAGGACAACCCGCCCGCTGCCGACGGCACGTTCGCGGAGCTGCGACAGAAACTCGCGAACGCCATGCCGCAGCCGCGTACCGAGCCTCCGACGCTCGCCGCCGAGTTGCGCCCCTATCAGCGCGCCGGCCTCGGGTGGATGCATTTCCTCCGCGATCTCGAGCTCGGCGGTTGCCTCGCGGACGACATGGGCCTCGGCAAGACCGTGCAGGCCATCGCGCTGCTGCTCCATCGGAGCGCGCAGGGCGGCGGGCCGCACCTCGTCGTCGTGCCGCGCTCGCTGGTCTTCAACTGGCGCCGCGAGCTGGAGAAGTTCGCGCCGTCGCTGAAGGTGCTCGACCACGCCGCGCTGGCGCGCGACGAACGCAGCGCCGATTTCGGCGACGCCGACGTCGTGATCACCACCTACGGCATCGTGCGGCGCGACGCCGAGACGCTCGCCGAGGCGCGGTTCGATTGGGTCGTGCTCGACGAGTCGCAGGCCGTCAAGAACGCGGCGTCGCAGAATTCGAAGGCGTCGCGGTTGCTCGCCGCGCGACGACGCCTCGTCATGACCGGCACTCCGGTGGAGAACCGACCCGAGGAGCTGTGGGCGCAGTTCGAGTTCCTGAACCCGGGCATGCTCGGCAAGGAGCAGGACTTCGGTCGGCTCGCACGCGACGAGAAGACGCGCGTCACGCTGGCGCGCGTGCTGCGGCCGCTGATCCTCCGCCGCACCAAGGAGCAGGTGGCGAGGGACCTGCCGGAGAAGATCGAACAGGTCGTGTACTGCGAGCTGACGCCCGAGCAGGAGCGCGTCTACGCCGAGGTGCTCAAGCGCACGCGCGCCGACGTCGTGGGGCGCCTCGAGCGCGAAGGGCTCGGCGCCGTGCGCATGCATGTCCTCGAAGCGCTGCTGCGCCTTCGTCAGACGGCGTCGCACGCGGGCCTCGTCGCGACCGAGCTGAAGGGCGCGCCGTCGGGCAAGTTCGAGGCGCTGCTCGAACTGCTCGAAGAGCCGCTCGCCGCGGGGCGCAAGGCGCTGATCTTCTCGCAGTTCCCGTCGCTGCTGAAGCTCCTGCAGCCGGAGCTGAAGGAGCGCGGCGTCGGCTTCGCCTACCTCGACGGCGCGACGGTCGACCGCGAGACGCCCGTCAAACGATTCCAGACCGACCCCGAAACGCCGGTGCTCCTCGCGTCGCTGATGGTCGGCGGTCACGGCCTCAACCTCACCGCCGCCGACTACGTGTTCCTCCTCGACCCGTGGTGGAATCCGGCCGTCGAAGCGCAGGCGATCGCGCGCGCGCACCGCATCGGCCGCACCGGCGCGGTCGTCGCGCTCCGCCTCGTCGCCCGCGACACGGTCGAGGAGAAGATGCTCGCCCTGCAGGCGAAGAAGCGCGAGCTGGCGTCCGACCTCCTCGACGCCACGGGCCCCATGGCCGACCTGACGGCCGAAGACCTGTTGCTGCTGTTTTCGCGGTAAGGCCGGGCGCGGGCCTGCAAGGCGTCCGCCGTCAGCCCTGTTCCGCCCAGCGCCGGAAAGCGCGGGCGCGGGGATGTTCGGCGGCGGGATCGGGGGCGAGGAGGCCTTCGCGGAGCAGGCGTCCGTTGAGGAAGGTGCGGTCCGCGGCATGGACGTACGCCGGCGCGCCGTCCGCCGGATCGGCGCCGTCCGGGCCGGTGAGCAACAACGGCTTTCCGCGGGCCAGGGTTTCCAGCCGGTCGGCGGCGGCGGTCGCGCGCTCGGGGATCGGGAGCACGCCGAGCAGGCGGACTTCGCGGCCGCAGGTCGTCTCGAAGGCGGCGGGGCCGAGCACGCGCTGCAGGCGCACCGGCGTGCCGGGGAACCGCGTGCGGCCGCGGTCGGAGCGGCGGACGATCGAACCGTAGAACGGCGTGTCCGGAGGCGTCGCGGTGGGCGTCGGATCCGCGGCGCGGACCGTGGCCTCCGACGTCGGCGCCGAGACCGCCGCCGAGAGCGCCGCGGCCGCGTCGCCGCTTCGGCGCACCACGGTCAACGCCCGCGACGCCTCGCCCCCGAGCACGGCGAACCGCTCTTCGACGTACGGCGCGCAGCCCGGGTCGAGGTCGACGCCCACGCCGCGGCGGCCGAGGCGGTACGCGGCCTCGAGCGTCGTCCCGCTGCCGCAGAAGGGGTCGAGTACGGTCTCCCCTTCGAAAGTGAACATGCGGATCAGGCGGCGCGGCAGCTCGAGCGGGAACGGCGCGAGGTGCCCGCGCGCCCTCTCTCCCGGGAAGCTCCAGTGGCCCGCGAACCACGCGTTCCACTCCTCGACCGTCATCCGGTCGCGCTCCTTCCGCGCGCGGTCGGGCTTCGGCGCGACGCCGGGCTTCTTGAACAGGAGGACGTGCTCGTAATCGAGCTTCACCACGCCGTTCCGCGGGAACGGGAACGAGCCCATCACGGCGGCGCCGCCGCTCGGATTGCAGGTGGTGGCCTTGCGCCAGATGATCGAGCCCATGAAGTCGAGACCGAGCGCTTCGACGCGCCGCAGGATCTCGGCGTGGAGCGGGACGACGCGGTAGCGGCCGTGGGTCGCGGCGCGCACGAACTGATCGCCGATGTTCACGCAGAGGCGGCAGCCCGGCGCCAGCGCGCGCGCGCATTCGGCGAAGACGCGGCCGAGGTCGGCGCCGTACTCCTCGAGCGTCTGCCCGAAGCCGACCTGGCCCTCCGGGCCGTAGTCCTTCAACGTCCAGTACGGAGGCGAAGTGACCACCAGCGACACCGAGCCGTCGGCGAGTTCGGGCAGGCGTCGCGCATCGCCGACGACGAGCGTCTGCGGCGCCGCGCAAGGGATCGTCGGCGCCGGGAATTCGATCGTCGGCGCCGCACCGGAGGCCGGCGGCGACGCGCTGGGAGTCGTCGGCGCCGGCGGATCGGCCGCGCGCACGGCGTCGAACAACGGCGTCTCGAATTCCGCAGTCGCTTTCCGCGGCCGGCCGCGCGGGCGCTTCGTCGGCGGGTCGACGCTCACGGGGCGCCCCGCAGGAAGCGGTGCATGACGAGAGCGGCGAGGCGCATGCGGTCGCGCAGCGACGACAGCCGCGCCCACTCGCGGTCGGTGTGGATGTCTCCGCCGACGACGCCGAGGCCGCAGAGCGCGGGGCATCCGACCTCGGCGGCCAGCGCCGCGTCGCTGGAACCGCCGCGCGCCTCTTCGATCAGGCGGAGGCCGAGATCGGCGCCCGCCCGGATCACGCGCTCCGCCGCCGTCGCGACCGCTTCGGTGCGCTCGAGCGGCGGCCGCGTCACGTGGGACACCGGCGTCGTGCGCACGAGCGGTCGTCCCGACGGACCGCGCAGCAGGTTTTCCGACACGACGTCGACGATGCGGTCATACAGGTCCCGCCCCGACTCGACGTCGGGGAATCGGTAGTCGACCTCGAGCTCGCAGGTCGCGGGAGTCACGTTCGCCGCCGTGCCGCCGCGCAACACGCCGACCGAAACCGCCAGCTCCGCCGCGGCGTCGGAGAGCGCGTGCAGCGTCGCCACCTTCGGCGCCGTTTCGAGGAGAGCCGATGCGCCCTCCCCCGCGCCCGAGTGACCGGCCGCGCCGGTCGCCTTGAGGCGGAGCCGTCCGACGCCGCGGCGGCGCGTCACGAACGTCGTCGCCGCGCCGTCGGGCGCCGGGCGGCCGCATTCGAACGTCAGGCAGAGCCCGGCGCCTTCCGCCTCCGCGCGCACGAGGTCGCCCGACGTCGGCGAGCCGATCTCTTCGTCGCCGACCGCCACGACGACGACGTCAGCGCCCTCCAGCGCCCCGCGCGCGGCCAACGCCTCCAACGCGCCGAGCAGAACGACGAGCCCGCCCTTCATGTCGGCGACGCCCGGGCCGCGGGCGACGTCGGCGTCGTCGTCGTCGATCGCGAACCCTCGAAAACCGCCGTCCTGCGGATGCACGGTGTCGACGTGCCCGAGAAGCAGCAGCCGCGGCGCCCCCTCGGCGACGTCGCGGCGACGCGCGACGAGATGACGCCCCGAGACGCCGTCGACCATCGCCGCCGTCCGGAACCCGAGTTCCTCGAGGCGTCGCTCGACGGCGTCGGAGATTTGGTCAACGCCTAACTTGTTTCCTGTGAAGGAGTTGACCTCGACCAATTCCTTCAGGAAAGCGGCCGCGGCGTCGAGGTCGGGAACGGCGGCGACGAGCGCGGCCTCGGAATCGGTGAGCGGCATTTCAGGGGGCGGGGCCGGCGCGGAAGGGTCGGCCGGGCGATCGTATCGCGGCTTTTCCCGGAGGCCCGGGAGCCTGCCGCGGCGGGCGTCGTACGCCGGACCTCGCTTAGGTGACCGCGCGCACGGTCCGATCGCCCTCTCGCTCAGGGCGCGACGCTCCGCACCCGCGGCGAAGGAGATCACGATGAAACTCATGCGTTGGGCCCGGGCGTCGGCCGCGGCGGCGATCTGCGCCGCCGGCCTCGCCGCGCAGGGCGCCGGGACCGAGACCGCGACTCCGAAGCCGCCGACGGCTCCGTGTCATCCCGCCGAAGTGATCGTCGTGCCGGCGCCGGCCGCGGCGCCGAAGACGACGACGGAATGCTGCGGCGCGACCCCCGTCGTCGCGACGCCGACGCCCGCCGCGACGTGCTGCGAGGGCGCGACCGTCGCCGTCGCTCCGGCGGCGCCCGGCGCCTGCTGCTCCGAGCCCGCGACGGTCGCCGTCGCCTCCTCCGAGTCGTGCTGCATCTGCAAGGACAAGGCGAGCTGCAAGGTCGGCGAGTGCGACGCGGGTTGCACGCACAACTGCGGCGCCGAAGCGGCCGCGCAGCCGGCCGGCAAGGCGAAGAGCCCGGCGGCGCCCGACGCGCCGGGCAAGTCCGCGGCGGCGAAGCCGTCGCGCGTCGCGCAGGCCGCTCCCGCCGCGCCGAAAGCGCCGAAGGCCTCGCAGGCGCCCGGCGCGGCGACGCTGAAGACGACGCAGGGCGGAACCTTCACCGTGGTCGGCGCCGACGACGACTGCTGCTCGTGCTGCTGCTGCTGCGCGAAGTGCTGCAAGGAGAAGAAGGGCGGGAAAGCCGGCGCGAAGGTGGAGATCGGTCGGCTGCCGAAGCTCGGCGGCCTCCGTATCGCCGAGTCGACCGGCGACCTCCTCGAGTCGCGCCTGCGCGCGGCGACCGAAGCCCGCGAACGCGCCGAGAGCGCCCGCAAGCAGGCCCGCGACCGCGCCGAAGCGACGCGCAAGGAAACGCGCGAACGCGTGGAAGCGACGCGGAAGGAGGCGCGCGAGCGCGCCGAGGCGACGCGGAAGCGTTACGAGGTCGCGGCGCCGCGCGTCGAGCGCGCGCGCGAGGTCTTCGGGCGCCGGCTCGAGAGCGAGATCCAGGACGTGCTGCGCCTCCTCGACGAGGCGAAGCGCCAGGTGATGGAGGACCTTCGCGAGGAGGCGATCCGCACGCTCGACCGCGCGCGACGCAGCCTCGAAGCGGGCCGCCCCTCCGAAACTCGGAGCTTCGGCCGCGCTCCTGCGACGACGCAGACCTTCGGATGGGTCGACGAAAGCCGCGCGGTGCGGGCGACGCCCGCGCCGAAAGCCGCGCCGACGCCTCCGAAGCCGCCGCTCGCGCCGACGCCGCGCCCCGGTCGCACCACCGTCTTCGGCGGCGCGTCGGGCGCCGGCCCGGCCGCGCCGGGCGCGGGGACGGAGGCCTTCCGCGCCGAGCTCGAAGAGCTCCGCGGCGAAGTGCGCCGCCTCAGCGAATCGATCCGCGAGCTGAAGCGCGCGGCGGACCGGACGGACGCGCCGAAGGGCGCCCCGGCCGACCCCGCGCCCAAGCGTCGTCTCGAACGCCTCTGACCGCGTCGGTTCGACCGACCAGGACGGGCTCGGCCGCTTCGGCGTCCGGGCCCGTCGTCGTTTCCTGCGGCTCCGCCGACGCCGCCCCGGGCAGGGAGCCGCCCGACCGCGACGCCGTAGACGGTCGCCTCAGGCGCGCGGCGAGGTCCGCCGGGACCACGGCGCGCATCCACGAACCTTGAAGCGCCCGGCGGCGATGGAGCCTGTCATGACGTCGTTCGATCTGCACGGAACCCGCCTGTTCCTTTCCGCCGTCCTCGGCGCGGCGTGCCTCGTCGCGCAGCAGCCGGCCGAGCCCAAGGCGCCGGAGGCGCCGACGGCGCCGAGCGCTCCGAAGGCCGCGAAGAAGATGAAGCCCGCTCGGCCCGAGGTGCGCGCCGAAGGCAAGCGCGTGGAGATCGTCGAGGTCGACGAAGGCGGGGCGCCGAAGGTGAAGGTCTTCACGTCGCAGGGCGACGCCGACTGCGAGGTGCGCTGCGAGACGACGGACGGGAAGACCCGCCTCTTCGTGAACGACCGGGAGGTGGAGCTTTCCGAACTTCCGGCGCACGGCGTCAAGGTGTTCACCGTCGACGGCGACCGGGACGTGAAGGTGTTCACGACCGAAGGTCGTGAGCTCGAAGGCTTCGGCCACGGCGACGACCACGGCGTGCGCATCGTGCGGCGTCGCGGCCAGGGCGGCGCCGACGCGGACGTGAAGCGGCGCGCGCTCAAAGTCGACGCCGACGGGCAGGGCCGCGTCGTCATCGACGCGGGCGACGGCGAAACGCGCGTCTACCGCGCCGGCGAGCGCGGAGCGGGCGGTCTCTTCACCACGAAGGACGGCGCGAAGGTGTACGTCGACGTGAAGGAGCAGGGCGACGCGGACGGCCCCGGCCCCCGCGCGACGCTCCGTCGCTTCCTGCACGACGTCGACGGGTCGCACGACGACCACGGCGTGCGCGTCTACCGCAGCGGGGGCGGCGACCTCCGGCTCTTCGGCGGGCGCGAGGGCTGGTTCCCCGCCGAGGGCGGCGCGCACGACGGCGTGAAGAAGTCGATCGAGTCCCAGGTGAAGCGCGCTCTGAAGGGCGCGACGCCGTCGAAGCGCGCGACGGTCGCTCCGCGCGCGTCGGCGCCGCGCGGCGCTCCGTCGGAAGCCGCGTTGCGCTCCGAGCTCGACGCGCTCCGCCGCGAAGTGAAGGAACTGTCGAGCCTCGTCCGCGAGCTCCGCGCCGAGCTCGATCGCTCCGACCGCTGACCTGAGACCGCGCGCCGCGGTCAAGCGGCGCGCGATGCGCAGGTCACCAGGAGCTCGAGGGGTCGCCCCACCCGCCGCGCGGGCGGTCCTCGCGACCTTCGTCGCGCGGACCCTCGCCGCGGTCGTCGAACCGCCGCGGCCGGCCCGGGCCGCCGAACCTGCCGGGGCCGCCGCGACCGGGACCGCGGCCGAAGCCGCCGCCCGGACCGCCCGGACCTCGCGGGGGGCCGCCGGGCCCTCCCGGTCCGCCCCATCCGCCGGGGCGCCGCGGAGGACCGCCCGGTCCGCCGCCGCCCGGTCCGCCGAAGCCGCGATCCGGCCGTCCGCCGGGACCTCCG
>DASPNK010000502.1:0-6133 GCA_035626575.1 Planctomycetota bacterium
CGGCGGCGCGAGGAGGCGCGCCGGGCCGAGGTCCGGGTCGCGGTCGCGGACCTCGACCTCGAGCCGCGCCCTCGGCCGCCCCCGCGCGTCGGTCGCGCGGACGAACAGCGTCGCGGCGGGCGCCGACGGGGCGCCGTCGTCCGTGCGCGACCCTGAGTTCTCGGCCCGCAGCGGCGCGGCCGACGACGCGCTCGGGAGCGGATCGGTCGGAGGCGCCAGCACCGGTCGGTCGCCTTCGGTCCGCGATCGGAGATCGGCCGGCGGCGCCGGCGGGCCGCGCGGCGCGTCGATCGGATCGCCGCACGGGCCCGCGATCACGATCGCCGCGGCGAGCGCGGCGAGGACGACCAGCGCGGCGAGGGACTGACGGCTCATCGGTCGGACGCTCGGGGCGAAGGGCGTGCGCGACGGTCGCGGCGCGCGCCGTCGCGCGCTACTGCACCCGCAGCGCCTGAGGGGCCGACAGCGGGAACACCGAGCCCAGCTGGACCGCCTGTACGTAGAACGTGGTCGGAGCGAGCCCGGTCGGAATGACGAACGGCGAGGTCGACGCCGTGCCGTCGGCGTTCGAAAGCCCGGTCGTCAGCAGGCCCGCGTAGGGCGGTTGCAGACAGAGCCCGAGGATCGGATCGAACGGGCTCAGAATGAGGTTGGCGTACCCGGCGCCGCCCGTCGGCCAGCCGACGCCGCCGAACGTGGTGACGCCGAGCACGAACGCCGCGGTTTGATTCGCCCCGCCCACGAGGTTGCGCGCGGTGAACGTGACCGTCGCACCGGGGGCGTACTGGGGCACGTTCGCCGAGCCGCCGCCGCCCGGTTGGGTGATCGAGGTGAGCGGCGAGCAGTCCATCGTCACCGCGGCGCCGGTCGGCAGCACGTGCATGCTGACGGCGAGCGCGTCCATGTACACCGCCGCGGAGCCGACGCCCGCGAGGTTGGTGGAGTACTTGCCGACGCCCGTCGAGCCCTGCACGAGCGCCCAGATGTGGCTGTTCCCGGCGGGGTTCGTCGTCGACTGCGTGCAGAGCACGTTTTCGTCGCCGTAGAGGTGGAAGACGAGCTGCGGGCGGTCGCCGGAATTCCAGAGGTTCTGCGGGTCGTAGGGGTTGTTGACCGCGGTCGACAGCGGCTGCAGGTCGAAGTCGCGGATTTCCGTCACCGCCGGCGGGTTGGTGAAGACGGCGTTGACGATCGTCTGGAAATCCGAAGCCTGATAGAGCTTGATCGCCGGCATCAGGCCGAGCGGCGGCCGGATGACGAACACGTCCGAGCCGAACGCGGGCACCGTCCCCGGCACGCCGAACGCCGTGATGACGTTGGTGAAGTTGCCGATCGAGCCGGTGCCCGCGGCGCCTTTGAACGACACGATCACCGAACCGTCCGGCATCTCGGCGTAGCCGTCGACGTTCAGCGGCTGCGTGTAGCCGACCGCGGCCTGGAACACCGACATCGGGATCGTCACGACGTAGGCGCCCTGCGCGCTGATCTTGAACACGTCGCCGGCGTTGACCTGCACGACGCCGGAGCCGTTGACGACGTTGTATTCGAACGAGAAGCGGAAGTCGAAGGGCTTCGGCTGCACGGCGGGGTTGGTCCACGTCACGTGCATCGCGTCGATGTTCACCCAGTCGAAAGGCTTGCCGTCGCCGTTGCGGTCGCCGAAGACGGCGCCCAGCGACTCCGCCGTCGCCAGCGATCGGGCGCCGTTGGTCCAGCCCGCGGTGTAGACGAGGACCTCGCCGGTGGTGAGGCCTCCGGGGTTGCCCGGAACGGAGATCGAGTTGAGTCCCGTCGGCTGGAAGGCGTCGAGGGATTGGAAGATGGTGCCGCCCGCATATTGGGCGGGCGCGACGGCGGCGGCGCAGAGCGCGCAGGCGAGGATGCGGTTCATGGGGAGACGCGTCGGGCTGCGGGCGCCCGGCGGAGGAGGTTCCTTTCTCCGCCGGGCGTTCTCAACCCGCGTGCCGCCGCCGTCGTCAGCGGACGAGCACGTCGACCGCCGCCGAAACCCCGCCGGCGGCCGTGATGCGCGCCGGGAGCATGCGCGCGGCGACCGACCCCTCGCGCGATTCCGCACCTGCCGGCGCGGGTTTGCGCTCGATCCACGCCTGAAGCACGGCAGACGACCCCGGATCGAGCCGGACGACGCCCGCGAGGGGCAGGAGCGCGAGGTCGCGGGCGACGACGGTCTCGATCCGCAGCTGGTAGAGCGGGACGTCGCCCGCATTGGTCGCCGTGATCTCGAGGAGGGCGCCGTCGCCTTCGTCCACCGCGATCGGCGCCGGCGGACGCACTTCGATCCTGCCGCCGGGCCGGGCCGGCGCCGCGAGGGGCGCGCACGAGCCGTCGTCGGCGAGCGCGAGGACCCGTCCGCCGTCGTCGGCGCGCGACATCTCCGCGACGCCCGACCCGGCGCCGCCGCCGCCGACGCGCGTGCGCCGCGTCGCCCAGCAGCCGTCGGCCATCGCGCGCAGCTCGAGCACCTCGACCGCGCCGTCCGGCGCGGCGCCTTCGCGACGCACGACGCGCACCACGCCGTGCGTCTCGGCGACGGCGATGGTCGCGCCGTCGTCGGACGTGCGCGCCGCGAACGCGGAGACCGCGCTCTGCGGCGCCGCCCACGGTCCGTAGCGACGGGCCAGCTCGCGGAAGGAGGGGACCGGCGTCGCGGCGGGGAGCGCCGGCGGCTCCTCGCCTTCGATCAGCTCGCCCGACGCGGTCTCGAACACCCAGGCGGCCCCGTCGTCGCCGAACGCCGCCACGGCCGCGTCGTCGTCGACGAACGCCACGGCCGCGACGGGAAGGTCGGTCGGCAGATGGGCGAGCAGGCGGACGCGGTCCAGATCCCACAGGCGGACGCCGTCGTCGCACGCCGTGGCGAGCAACTGCCCGGACGCGTCGAAGGCCGCCCCGCGCGCTTCGGGCTCGCCGCCGAGGGTGCGGAGCAGGCGGAAGGCCTGGGCCGACCAGAGCCGGAGCGCGCCGTCCTGCGACGCCGTCGCGATGCGGACGCCGTCGGGGTCGTACGCCGCGGCGTACACCGTGAGGCGGCTCGCCCGCACCGCGAACAGCTCGACGCCTTTCGCCGGGTCCCAGACGCGCACGGTCCCGTCGGCGCCGCCGGTGAGGAGGCGCGCGCCGTCGGGCGACCACGCGCAGCCCTCCACGCTGCCCGCATGTCCGCGCAACGTGGCGAGCAGGCGATTCTCGACGACGTCGAACAGGCTCACGGCGCCCGACAACGCGCCCGCCGCCGCGACCCGTCCGTCGGGCCGGAAGCCGCAGCAGTGCCAGTGGCCGTCTTCGGGACCCGCGGGCAGAGGTTCGCTGCGCGTCGCGGCGCCGGCGGCGTCGAGGTCGGTGAGCCGCAGCGCGCGCTCGCCGGCGCAGCTCAGAAGCCGTCGGCCCGACGCGTCGAACGCCGCGCCCTTCGCTTCGCCGCGGTGCTGCGCGACGGCGAGCGCGGGCTTGTCGAGCGCGAGGCGGATCATCCGCCCGTCGCCGCCGCACACGTAGGCGTCGTCGGAATCGGCGCGCACGGCGAGGCCGTTGATCTTCACGCCCTCGGAGCGGACGCCCTTCGGCGCGGGACGCGACCCCGCCGCGTCGTACCACGCGACCTCGCCGTCCACCGACGCCGAGACGATCGACCCGCCGCCGAAGGCGACGCCCGACACCGGGCCGGCGTGAGGCGACGGCAGATCGACCGCGTACCCGAGCTCGACGTCCCACAGCCGCACGGCGTGGTCGACGCCGCCCGACAGCAGGCGCCGGCCGTTCTTCGGGTCGAAGGCGCAGGTGCGGAGGTCGAGGTCGTGCGCGACCGAGAAACGCACCTCGCCGGTCGCGGGAAGCGGGCGCAGCCGCGCGACGCCGTCGGCGCCGCACGACAGCACGTGGGAGTCGCCGAGCAGCCAGACGCCCCACGCGGGGCCCGCGTGCTCGAGCGACGCGCGACGAAGGCCGTAGGTCCCGTCGGCGTCCCGCCGCCACAGGCACACGCGGCCGTCGTAATCGCCGGACGCGATCCACGTCGCCTTCGGCCCGACGTGGACCGCCTGGATCCAGTTGCGCGGGCCGGAGAGTCGGATCGGAAACAGAGCCGCGCCGCCGCCCGCGCCGACGCCGTGGAAGCGCAGCACGTCGACGCGCAACGCTTCGCCCGCGAACGCCAGGACGGTCGTCTCGTCCTCGCCGTCGCGCCAGCCCGTACCGTGAACGGCGTTCAGCCGCCGGCGCCGTTCGAGCGTCAGCGTCGGCCGCGACGCCGCCGCGTCGCCCGACCCCGGCCGCAACGTGATCGCGAAACGATCGCCGTCGAGGACGAACCGGACCGCGTCCGAGTCGAACGACGGCGGCGCGTCGTCCGCCGCGTCGCGATAGCGCACCCAGGCGGCGCGCAACGCGTCGGCCGACGGCGCGTCGCCGAAGCCGCGCGCCGCGAGAGCCGCCGCCGGCGCCGCGAACGCCGTCCCGGCCGGATCGTCGTCGAACGTCGCCACGACTTCCGGGAGATCGTCGGGCGTGCGCTCGGCGACGAAGTCGGACAACGCGGGCGGCAGGGGCGTCGGCGCCTGCGCGCGCGCGACGCCGACCGCGGCCGCCGCGAAGGCGGCCAGCGCCGCCGAAAGGACGCGATGCGTCAAAGGGCCTCTCCGATGCGGGCCATGAACCGCGCCGCGAGCCGGGCTTCGCGCTCGACGGGCGTGCCGGCGAACGTCTCGGCGAGCTTCCGCAACTCGGCGAGGTTCGCTTCCGCGATCTCCTTCGACGACGGCACGGCGCGGAGCTCGCGAATGCGCTTCTGCGCCGCGAGCCGCTCCGCCGCGCGCGGCGCTTCGGCCGCCGCCTTTTTCGCCGCGGCGATCCTCGCCGCGTCCTCCGGCCGGTCGGCGCACGCCGGCTCGAGCGCCGCCGCGAGCGTCTCGACGCCCAGGAGGTCGCCCGCAGCGACGGCGCTCTCGACGCCCTTGAGCTTCAGCGCGCGGAGCTTGTCGAGCGCGTCCTTCGCGTCGGCGAGGCCTTCGGCGTCGGCGGGCAGCGCCAGGGCCGCCTTCCGCGCCGCCACGAGGTCGCCGCGGATCAGCGCGTCGCGCACCGACGCGACGGCGTCGGGCAGCTTGAACAGCGGCTTCGCCAACGCGCCATCGAGGTGCTCCTTGAGGAGCGCTTCGGTCACGCCGTCCGACGGGCCGCTGTAAAGCACGCTTCCCGTCGGCGCCACCACCACGGCATGCGGCAGCCCGTACACGTCGAACGGACCGGCCAGCGAATAGCCGGTGTCGTCCGCGAACGCGTACTGCACGCCGCGCTTCTTCGTCCACTCCGCCGTCTGCGCAGGAAAGCCGCCGGTCACGCCGACGACCGAGAGGCCGCGCCGCTCATACTTCGCTTGAAGCGCGTTGAGCCGCGGGACCTCTTCTCCGCAGGGCGGTCACCAATACATGAAGAATTCGAGGACGATCAGCCTCCCGGCGTAGGCGTCGAGCGACGTCGCCGTCGTGTTGCGGAACTCCGCGAGCTTCGCGGCGGGGAGCGGGCCGCCGACGATCTGGGCCGGGGCGACGGCCGCCGCAGCGGCGAACACGAGAGGGAGAAGCGCGCGCGTCATGGGATTCCTTCCGAGGCGACGGGGTGCAGGGTGCGCCCCGCCGGCGCGACGACTTTAGAGGCGCGCGCCGACGACGGTCAAAGGCCGACTGCGACTTGCGTGCCGCCTGCGGCGTGCGCGTCCGCACGGCGCGGGGGGCGGCCGCGGCCTTGGAACGCTTCCCGCCGCCTACGGCCCGGTTTCGGGCTTTCGGGTTTTCCCGAGGCGGGCACGGTTCGCGCCGCGCCGCGGCCGACGTAGGAGAGAGCGGGTCCGCCTCGCGGTCGCGTAAGATCCGGAGCCTTCGGAGCGCGTTCATGTCGTCACGTCTCGTGCTGGTCGTCGTCGCCCTCTCGTTCGTCGCGCCCGCGGCCCTGGCCCAGCAGGAGGCCGCGCTGCGCGCCGAGATCGAGCGCGAGCTTCGGCGCCCGCCGTCGGACGACCCCGCCGCGCTCGAGCAGCAGGTGCTGAAGCTCCAGGCGCTGCTCCGCGTGGCCGCGACCCGGATGGGCGCCGCGGCGGAAGGCGAGGCGCCGGCGCCGG